>JAHINZ010000256.1 GCA_018895795.1 Alphaproteobacteria bacterium | reverse complement strand
TTCCAGGCTGCGATGCAGATTGGTCAGCAGATTGGCGGGCGTGAAGTGGACGCGTCCATCAGCAGCGTCGACGCTGGGCGTCACGGTCGCGGCGTTGGCGGCCCACATCGGCGAGGCGGAACACACGGCCGAGGCCAGGGCCGGGGCGTCCTTCCAGGCGCGCTCCAGAACGACACTATCGGAGCCCGAAAAACCCAGGGCTTTCAGAAGGCTTACGTCTGGTCGCTCATGCGGCGGCAGGGCGAACTGGGGGATGCCCCAGTCGGCCAGTCGGCGCATCTTGGCCAGCCCCTCCAGCGCCGCGCCGCGCGGGTCGGAAACCTCGCCGGCGTTCTTCTGGCTGGCCAGGTTGCCGGGCGAAAGACCGACATAGGAATGGGTTGGCCCGACCAGGCCGTCGCAATTGGCTTCGATCGCCGAGGTCATGCCCGCAAACCCTTGATATCCCCCAGGGTATCGAGCACCGCATCAGCCTCGAAACTGGCCACGGGATAGGCGCAGTAGTCGGCCGCGTAATAGGCGCTGGGACGGTGATTGCCCGAAGCGCCCAGCCCGCCGAACGGCATGCTGCCGGCCGCCCCGGTTGTCGGCCGGTTCCAGTTGACGACGCCGGCGCGAATGTGGTTGAGAAACTTATCCCAAAGCCCTGATTGATTTGAGATAAGACCCGCCGAAAGACCATAGCGCGTGGCGTTGGCGGCGGTGATCGCTTCGTCGAAACTGGCGACGCGGCGCACCTGCAGCAACGGCGCGAACAGCTCCTCGTCGGCGACCTCGACGCCGGTGACGTCCACGAATCCGGGCGAGACGAACGCCTGGCTCACGCCGTCGACGGCGCCCAGGGTCCGTATCCTTTGGCCGCCCAGCGCCTCGGCCCCGGCCTTGGCCAGGGCGGCGGCGCGGGCCGAGATCAGCGGGCCCATGAACGGTTCGCTGGGACCATCCCAGGGCCCGGCGGTCAGGCGATCGCTCAGAGCCGCGACCGCCTCGATCACCGCCCGCCCCGAGGCGTCGTCGGAAACGATCAGGCGCCGCGCGCAGGAACAGCGTTGGCCGGTGGTGATGAAGGCCGACTGCACGACCAGGGCCGCGGCGGCTTCGGCGTCGCCCGCGTCCCAGACCACCAGCGGATTATTGCCGCCCAGCTCCAGCGCCAGGATCACGTCCGGCCGGTCGGCGAAATAGCGCCGGAAGAAGGCCCCGGCCTGGGCCGAGCCGGTGAACAGCAGCCCGTCGATCTCCTCGGCGATCAGGGCCTGGCCGGTCTCGCGGCCGCCCTGAACCAGATTGATCACCCCGGTCGGAACCCCGGCGGCTTCAAGCGCCTCGACCAGCATCTGGCCAGCCAGCGGGGTCTCTTCCGACGGCTTGAACACGACGGTGTCGCCGGCCAACAGGGCCGGCACGATGTGACCGTTGGGCAGGTGGCCGGGGAAGTTGAACGGACCCAGCACCGCCATCACGCCATGGGCGCGATGGCGCAGCACGGCCCGGCCAAACGGCATGGCGTTCTCGACGCCGCCGGTGCGTTGGTCATAGGCCTTGATCGACAGATCGACCTTGCCGGCCATCGAGCCCAGCTCGGCCTTGGTCTCCCACAGCGCCTTGCCGGTCTCGCGGCTCAGGGCCTCGGCGAAGGCCGGGGTGCGCTCGACAAGGATCTCCTTGTAGCGTCGCAGGATGGCGATCCGCTCGTCCCGCGGCCGATCGGCCCAGGCCGGAAAGGCGCGCCGCGCGGCGGCCACCGCGGCGGCGACATCGGCCTGAGACGCCGTCGCTTCGCGCCAGATCACCTCGCCCGTGGTGGGATCGATCGAGACCGCCTCGGCCCCGGCGCCCGAGCGCCAGCCCCCGTCGATGAATACGCCGCCGCTCATGCCTTCACCCGCACCATGTCGCCTTCGGAAAGTTGCAGCGCCTGGACGGCGTCGCGCCCGAGGATCGCCGTTTCGCCATCGATCAGCACCGGCGCCCGCACGGCGCGGAACTTGCCGATCTCGCCGCTCGAGACCAGCGCCTCCTCGCCATAGGCGTCCTCGCCGATCTTCAGCCGCAGCCGTCGCGCGTCGCGCACGGTCTTGATGTCATCGCGCCGCGCCGCGACGGTGGGGCCGGCGTCGAAGATGTCGATCAGGCCCTGATAGCGGAAGCCCTCGGTCTCCAGCATGGCCCGCGCCGCCTCGCCCTCGCGATGCACGCGGCCCAGAACGTCGCGCGCTTCCTTGGGCAGAAGTTCGGCATAGATCGGATGCCGCGGGGCGAGGTCGAGGATGAACTGGCCGTCGGTCGAGGCGCTCATCATGTCGGCCTCGTCGAACTCCAGCCGGAAGAACTTGTTGGCCACGTGATCCCAGAACGGGCAGCCGCCGTCCTCGTCGAACCAGCCGCGCAGTTCGGCCAGGACCATCTCGGCGAACCGCTGCGGCTCCAGGCCGATCAGCATGTAGCGCGACTGGGCCAGCAGCCGTCCCGCCCCGCCCTTGCGGCGTTCGGGCTTGAGGAACAGCGAGCCCACCTCCGACCAGCCGGCGCACTCATTGACCAGCACCAGGGCCCGGTGGTCGAAGCGCTTGCCCAGGGTCGGCGAGGATTGGGCCAGGGTGACGACCCGGAACGAGAAGTGAGGCCGCTTCAGGCCCACCCCCGCCTTGACCCCGGCCACGCCGATCACATCGGAGTCTTCCAGGTCTTCCAGCATCAAGGTGTACCAGGCCTCGGGCGCCGCCACCCCGGCCAGGAAGCTGGCCTCGGACAGGGCCAGGCGCTCGCGCAGCGTCTGCTCATCTTCGGGCAGGCTGGTGAAGCCGCGGCCGGACAACACCGCCAGCTCCATCAGGGCGTCGAAATCGGTCGGGCCGGCCGGACGGACAACAAGCATCAGATCGTCTCCCCTTGGGGGTTCATGGCCGCGCGGATCGACCGTCCGTCGATCTCGCCGCTGGCCAGTTTCATCAGGATCAGGGCCGAGAGCTGGGCGCGCTCGACAAAGCTTTCGGGCCAGGCGTGTTCGGCGTCGCTGTGGATGTCGCCGCCCCGCACGCCCAGGGTGTCGACATTGGGCAGGCCGGACGCGAACAGGTTATTGCCCTCGCACACGCCGCCGGACGGCTTCCAGGCGATCTCCTGGCCCAGCAGCGCGCCCGCCGCCTTCACCGCCCCAAACAGCCTTTGCTGGGCGGCGTTGAACGGCTTGGCGGGACGGGTGATCAGGCCATGCAGGTGAACCTGCAGACCCTCGCGCGGTTCGGCGACGATGCGGGCGACCTGCGCCTCGAACCAGGCGGCCGACTCGGCGTCGAGGAACCGGACATTGAAGCGGGCGATGGCGACATCGGGCACCGTGTTCAGCGGCGCGCCGCCGTCGATCCGCGCGACATTGACGGTCACGCCATCGCGCTGGCCATTGAGGCCATGCAAGGCCTCGGCGACGCGCGCCGCGCCGATCACCGCGTTGCGACCGGCGGCGAAGTCGCGGCCGGCATGGGCGGCCTGGCCGCGCACCACGATATGGAAATTCCCCGAGCCCTTGCGCGACGAGGCCAGCGCGCCGTCGGCCAGGGCCGGTTCATAGGTCAGGCCGACATGGCCCAGGCGGGCGAACTCGGCCAGGATCGGACCTGAAGCAATCGAGCCGATCTCCTCATCGGGCGAGAGCAGAACGCGATAGCCGACATTGGCGGCGTCCGGATGACGTTCGAACGCCTCGAGCGCGGCCAGCATCACGCTGATCCCACCCTTCATGTCGGCGATCCCGGGGCCATGCAGCGCGCCGTCGGGACGTGTCGTCACCACCTGGAAAGCGCTGGTCTCGGGATAGACCGTGTCGTAGTGGCCCGTCAGCACGACCTGCAGCGGCGCCTCGGGCCGGACGACCACGGCGATGGCCGACGGATGCGACTGCTCGCCCACGCGACCGTCGGCGCCGACCTCTTCGGACGCGATCAGGGGCATCTCGGTCGGCGCGGCCGGCAATACCGACACCGCATCGAGCAGAACCAGCCTTTGCCGCTCCAGCCCTGCCAAGTGCCGGCTGCCGGAATTGATCGCGCACCACGCCACCGCCCGATCGATGACCGACGCGCCTTCGCCCGCCAGCCGATCCAGGACAACGCGGTCCTGGTCTTTGAGTCGCATGGACATGAAGTTCCTCCCTCAGTCATGATAACCAAGGGCCGCGGGAAAAACGTGCTTCCTCTGACGAGGTGACGAGGCGCCCGCGCAACAGCCTTGCTCGAGAACGTGACCGCTGAAAGCTGGAACCGGTTTCAGCGCCCGTCACGTTCCGAATGATCCAGTCGATCTGGATAAGCCCTAATAGTCCTTTCGCCAGCGGACGGAAAGCTTTGCGTCGCCCTGGCCGCCGATCCGGGACACCAGCGACAAACGACGACGGATGCGCCACTCGACCTGCGCCTCGGGGCCAGTGCGACCGCCGCCGATCAGTTCCAGATAGACGTCGTCGGTCAGATACTTGCCGCCCGCGACCGTGACGCCCGCAGCGCTCTCGGCGAACGACAAGCGGTCCAGGCGGGCGAAGCTGCGCAGGTTGCCGATCACGTCGAACCCGCCGCCGCCGGCCAGGGCCGCCAGGGCGGAGGCCAGTTGCGCGGCTTCGATCGGCGACAACTGAGCCGCTGACGCGCCGAACAACACCTGGCTCAACACCTCGTCGCTGGGCAGTTCCGGCGTCGAGGTCAGGGTGATCTCCGGCTTGGCGGCCGTGCCCTGGATCTGAACCACGGCGGTCAGGGTCGTATCCTCGCGGCGCGCGCTGAGGTTCAGACGGATGTGGTCGAGCTGGGTCGACAGCGTGACCACGCCGTTGTCGTCGAACTCAAAACGCTTTCCGGCAAAGTCGTACTCACCACGCACCATCCGCGCGACGCCGTCGAGGCGGGGCGAGAACGACGAGCCGCCGACATGGGCGTCGAGCGACAGTTCGACGTCGAGGCCGCGGCCTTTGACGAACACGCGGCGCGGCGCCTTCAGGTCGATGTCGAGCGCGATGCCGCCGCCCGGGCTAGCCCGACGCGGCTGAACGCCCTGGTCTAGGTCGGCGGGTCGATTGCGTTCGATGACGTCCATATTGACGACCCCGGACGGGGTCTTGCTCTGGGCCGAGACGTCGGCGCGATCGATCGTCAGGGCGCCGCTGAGCTTGACCTTGCCGTCGGCGGAGCGATTGACCGTGGCCTGCCCCGTGGCCGTCGCGGTGGCCAGATCATTGTTGATCAGCTGGAACCCCTTGAGGTCCAGCTTGAAGCTGCTGACGCCGTCGCGGGCGAGGCTGATACGGCCGTCGCCGGCCAGCGACCCGCCCAGACCGTCCTCGGCGGTGGCCTGACCGACATCGATGGCGTTGTCGGCCAGGGTCATGCGCAGCGTGATGTTGCGAAGGCGCAGGCCGGTCTGGCCTTCCTCGAAGCCGCCGTTGTCCAGGGAGGCGCGCCCCACGATGCGCGGATCGGCCAGCGTGCCGGCCAGGGCGCCCTCGGCGTCGATCTTGCCCGATAGCGACCGTTCCGGCCCCAGCAGCAGATCCCACAGCGGCTTGATCTCGCCCTGGGCGCGGAAGGTCCCTTTCATCGGCCGGGTGCGGTCGATCGCCAGGTGCAAGGGCTTGGCCGACGCCACGGCGGGCAGGGTCAGGCGCGCCTCGGACGTCAGGCCGTGCCGGTTCGCGCCGTCGGCCGCGATGGTCAAGACCTGGTCGCGCAGCTCGCCGCTGATCCGCGCATCCAGCGACTGCTCGATCTTGGAGCCCCGTTCGCGCGCGCCGGTCAGCTTGGCCGCGAAATCCCCCAGCACGGTGTCACCCTGGCCATGCAGGTTGAAGGTTCCATCGATGTCGCCCGCCAGGTCGGGATCAAAGGCGGTCAGACTGACGCCGGCCAGCCTGGCTTTCAGATTGACGCCTTCGCCGCCCAGCTCGGCGTCGAGGTCGGCCTGTCCCTCCCCGGCCAGCAAGCGCAGCCGGGTGGTCGTGACCGCGCCGCCGAAGCGAAGGCTGGCGGTCTCGCGAGTCTTGACCTCGGTTCGCCCCATGCGCCCCATGCCGTCGAGCGACAGGATGTAGTCGTCCGCCAGCTGGGCCAGGGCGCCGGAGCCCGACAGGCGCCAGCGGCCGCCGGGCGCCAAGCCCTGGGCGTCGAAGGTCAGGGGCAGCTTGGCCATCGGGCCGTCGGCCTTGATCCGCGCCGTGCGCAGCGACCAGGTCCCACTGGTGACGCCCTCGGCCGTCAAGTCCAGGCTCGCCCGCGCGCCGCCCGGCGCATCGACGATCCGAGCCGATCCCGACACCTTGCCCTGGGGCAGGAAGGCGCCAGGCCCCACCGCCACCTTCAGGTCCGCCGAAGCGGGACGGCGGCCGCGCAGGGAGACCGACCCCGAGGCCTTGGCCCCGCCCGCGTCGATATCCACATCGCTGAGATCAAGGCCGTCGGACGCGAAGCGGAAGGCCGCCCCCGCCCTCGCCGGCCCATAGGCGCTCTGGCCGGTCAACCGCGCCACGCCGTCGGCGCCCTTCGCGGTCCGCGCGAAGGTCAGATGCAGTCGGGCCTTGGTCAGGGGCAGCTTGGGCACATCGATCGAATCGAAGTCCGCCGTCAGGTCCGCCTTCGGCGCGGACAAGGCGCCGGTGACCGCGCCGTCGCCCTTGGCCGTGCCCGCGACCTCGATCGGGCCCGCGCGGAACGGCCCTGTGGCCGTCCAGTTCAGCTTGAAGTCCAACCCGCCGCCGCGCGGCATCTGGCCGGAGGTGCGCAGCTCGACCGCCGCGCCGTTGAGCTTGGCGTTGGCGATCGACAAGGTCCCGTTGCTCCACGCCCCCTTACCGGTCAGCCGGGGCGTCTGGCCCAGCAACCGGTCCAGTTCGCCCAGTCCCACCGCGAAGTCTTCGCCCTTGGCGTCGACCGTGAAGTCCCACGGTCTGCCGCTGGAACTGCCGGCCGACCATCGCGCGATCAGCTTGCCGTGGGCTCCGGCCCGGATCGGGGCCAGGCTGGCGACCCGCGCGTCGCCCTTGAAGCTGAGACCGCCCAGAATCCCGCGCTGCCCCTCGCCCGTCACCACCAGATTAGGCGCCGTGATCTTCGCCGACCGGATCAGGAACTGGCCGCCCTTCACGCGCACGCCGTCGAACGTCGCCGCGGGCGCGACACCCAAGGGGGCCAGCAAGCCCCCGCCGGCCCCGCCCGAGCCGGCCGCCTGGGCCTTGATCGTCAGTTCGCCCTTGGACCATCGCACCAGAGCCGGCCCCTTGGCGCGCGCCAGCCGATAGCCCAGCAACGACAGGTCGGCGACGTCGGCGTCGCCCTCCACCGAGAAGCCGCCGGGCTCCAGACGGAAGACGCCCTTGGCCAGTCCCGTTCCCATCTCCGGAATCGAGACGATGCGCTTCAGGGAGCCGATATGCGCGGTGAACGGCAGGCCGTCGGGCCCGGTCTTCTTCTTGCCGATGTCGGCAAGGCCCCGCGAATCCAGGATCAGGTTCTCGGCGCGGACATGGGTCGTCAGATCAAAAAGCCCGCCTTGCGCCTTGTGACCGTCGAGGGTGAACGCCGCCTCGGGACCGAACATCGACTGCAGTCGCCGGGTATATCGGGAGGCGCCCAGATCGATCCGCCCGCGCGCCGAGCCGCCCTCGGGCGTCCAGGCGCCCTTGGCGTCGAGCGGGGTCTGGTTTCCGGTGCGCGCGACAATCTCGAACGCGCCCTGGCTCATCGTTCCCGTGGCCTTGGCCTTCAGATCGAAGGACCGGTCGGCGGGCAGGCCCAGGGCGCCGGCGATGGCCCCGCCATCGGCCTCCACCGCGTCGGCGTTCAGGCGAAGGGTGTCATTGCGCCCAAGATCGAAATCCAGAGTCAGATGGTCGCCCGGGTGCAGCCGGCTGGCCACCGCGACCTTGCCGATCTTGCCGCCCAGGCGCGCCATCTCGAAGTCGCCGGAAACATCGAAGTCCCCCGCCGACCCGCTGAAGGCCGGCCGGGTGATCAGTCTCAGGGTGAAGGCGTCCAGATCGACCGAGACCGGCGCGGCGCTGGACTTTCCCTTGGGCGCGAAAGTCGGCCGACGCAGCAGGGTGACCTCGCGGGCGTCCACGCGATCGGCGTGGAACCGCCGCCCGATCAGCTCGGTCGGACGCCAGACCACGCGGACATCGTGCGCCTCCAGCCAAACGCCCTGCTCATCGATGATGGTCAGGCGGCGGACCGAGAAGTCTTTCCAGATATCGCCCGTCAGACCTTCGATCCTGAGCCGGCCGATGCTGCCGAGCTTCAGGCCGCTGGCGCGGGCTTCCAGGAACATCCGGCCCGGCGGCGTGATCGGCACATAGCGCAGGCCGCCGAAAAACAGCGCTACGATGGTGACCAGCACCACCGCCGAGATCATCAGCCAGCCGGGGCCGCCGACGCGCTTGACGCCCTCGACGACGGTCTCGACCGTCGCTTCCACCGGCGTCAGAGGCTCGGGATGTTCAGGCGCGTCGGTCAAAAGCTCTGCCCGATGCTGATATAGATCTGAAAGGCCGGATCGCCGGAACGCTTGCCCAGCGGCAGGGCGATGTCGGCGCGGATCGGGCCGAAGCCCAGATCATAGCGAACACCCAGGCCGGCACCGAAGCGGAAGTCCTTGGGATCGGGCTTTTGCTGGGGGCCGACGGCGCCCGCGTCGATAAAGGCGACCCCGCCCCACCGCGCCGTGAAGCGGTGACGAACTTCGAAAGAGGTTTCCACCAGCGACACCCCGCCCTGGGGCGTGTTGTCGGATAGGCGCGGGCCAATGGCCTGATAGGCGTAGCCCCGCACCGACCCGCCGCCGCCGGCATAGAACCGACGAGACGCCGGAACCTCGGAAATCTGCCCGCCGAAGATGGCGCCCAGCTTGACCCGTCCGGCCAGCACGGTCTTGGCGTCGTCGCCGAACGGCAGATAGGCCGAGCCCTGGACCTGCGCCCGCAGATAGGCCAGCGAGGTGTCCCCCAGGATCGCCGTCGGTTCCGCCCGCGCCTCGAACCGCCAGCCCCGCGTCGGATCGAGAATATTGTCGGACTGATCCTTGGCGAACGCTCCGAGGCCGGTCAGCGTGGCCAGGTTCAGGGTCTGTCTGACCGAAGTCCCGGTGGTCGCCGCCAACTGCTGCGACTGCGACAGGTCCAGGGCGACGCCATAGGTGCGATAAGAGGTCGCCTTGCGACGTTGGGTGACGTCGGCGCTGATCGTCGCGCCCGTCTCGTCATAGGCGCTGGTCGTTTCGCGAAACACCGCGCCATTCAGTTTCAGGGTCTGCTGCGGCTTGCGCCAGTGCGGCAGAGCGACCTCGCCCCCCAGCCGCTGCTCCAGCTTGGCCAGGCGGGCGGTATAGGTGGTGGTGTCGGCGCGACGCAGGCGATTGTAGCGGATCCAGCGCGCGTCGACGCCGGGGCCTTCGCTGGTTGAATAGCCCGCGCTCAATTCCACGGTGCGCGCCGGTCGGTCGGTCAGGCTGACCATGATCGGCCGCAAGCCGTCGGCGCGGGTCTTGTCGCGCGGCGACAGCGCCACCGAAACCGAGTCGTACACCGCCGTGTCCCGCAGGCGCCGCTCCAGTTCGGCGACGATCTCGGGATTATAGACATCGCCCGACTTCCACGGCGCGAGGCGGTTCACCCAGGCCGGATTGCTGCGCCCCTTGGTGACGACCTCGACCCCGTCCAGCCGCGTGAGCTCGCCCGCGGCGATGTTGAAGGTGGGGCGCACGGTGTGGTCGGCATGATCAACGATGACCTCGCGCGGCTCGGCCGCGACGTCGGCATAGCCCAATTGGCTGACCCGAGCGATCACCCGCCCCTCGGCGGCCAGGATGTCCGCCGCGCGGCCGGGCTCCCCGGGGGTCAGCTGCATCGCCGACAGGGCCCACTGGATGACGTTGTTGTCGGGCTTGACGCCGCGCCAGGCGATGTTGGGATCGGCCAGGACGAAGATCGGTCCCGGCGCGACCTTGACCTCGGCCAGCGGCGGATCGCCCTCGCTGATGTCCGGTTCAACCGCATAGGCGTAATAGCCCTCGGCGCGGAGCACCGCGACGACGTCCTCGCCGGCCGCGCGCGCGCGTCGCCGCGCTTCAGCGCGGCTTTGCGGCAAGGCCTTGGACTGGGCGAGCACGCGCTGAATGGCTTCGCGCAGGGCCCTGTCATCGACACCGGAAATCGTCGCTGACGGTTCGTCCGCCACGGCTGACCCGGCGGCCATTACCGCCACTGTCCCGATCCAGAGGGCTAGTCGTCTACGCACCAAACCGTATTCCCCGCGCGGAGCGCCCCCACTCCCCCCTGTAGTCGTCGGTCTCGCCGCTGTCACGATCGGAAATGCGACCGATGACGGACAGCCGCCGCTTCCCTCGCCCGATAAAAGGCGCCCAAATGTTAAGCAGTCCTGCGCATTGACGCGGCGATGGCGAAAATCGCCGACATCGAGCCTCGCGACGTTCTAGGGTTGGTCACGGCGCGTCGCACTCGACAGACCCAAGGCGAATAGACGTGGACAAAAGCGTGGCGGCGAACATCAAGAATCTCGAGACCCCGACCCTGCCCATGACGGAGGCCGCGTACCTGCCGGGCATCGCCTATGATGAGATGTTCGCGCCCGACGGCGCCGTGCGCGCGCACTACGATCCGCTGCACGCCCGCATGTCGACGCTGGGCGGGGCCGATCTGGCCAGCCGGCAACGGACCCTGGAACGCTCGTTCCTGCTGCAGGGCATCACCTTCACCGTCTATGGCGGCGAAAACACCACCGAGCGGATCATTCCCACCGATCTGTTCCCCCGCATCATCCCCGCCCACGAGTGGGCCAAGATCGAGGCGGGCCTGACCCAGCGCCTGCTGGCGCTGAACCTGTTCCTGGCCGACATCTATGGCGACCAGCAGATCCTGATGGATGGCGTCGTGCCCCGCGACCTGGTCCTGGGCGCGCCGTCCTATCGCCGCGAAATGCAGCACCTGTATGTGCCGCACAAGGCCTATGCCAATGTCTGCGGCAGCGACCTGATCCGCTGCCAGGACGGCCAGTTCGCGGTGCTGGAAGACAATCTACGGGTCCCCTCCGGCGTCTCCTATATGCTGGCCAATCGCGACGCGGCCAAGCGCACCTTTCCCGGCACCTATCGCGCCGCGGGCGTTCGCCCGGTCGAGCGCTATCCCGACCTGCTGCTGTCCACCCTCAAGAGCATGAGCCCCGAATGGCGGCCCAATCCTCAGGTCGTGGTGCTGACGCCGGGCGTCTATAATTCGGCCTATTACGAGCACGCCTATCTGGCGCGCCTGATGGGCGTTCCCCTGGTCGAGGGCCGCGACCTCGTGGTCCATGACAACGTGGTCTATATGCGCACCACCACCGGCATCCGTCGGGTGGATGTGATCTATCGCCGGGTCGACGACGACTTCATCGACCCCCTCACCTTCCGCCGCGACAGCTCTCTCGGCGCCGCCGGTCTGTTCAACGCCTATCGCGCCGGCAATGTGGTGATCTGCAACGCGCCGGGCACCGGCGTCGCCGACGACAAGGCCGTCTACGCCTATGTCCCCGACATCATCCGCTACTATCTGGGCGAGGACGCCATCCTGCCCAACATCGAGACCTTCCTTTGCCGCGAACCACGCCAGTTGGGACACGTGCTCGACAATCTCGACAAGTACGTGGTCAAGGCCGTCGGCGCCTCGGGCGGCTACGGCATGCTGGTCGGTCCGCACGCCAGCCAGAAGGAGCGAGACGACTTC
>JAHINZ010000255.1 GCA_018895795.1 Alphaproteobacteria bacterium | reverse complement strand
GAACATGACCTTTCGATCGCCGCCTGATCTCGTGCTGCTTGACCTGGGTCTGCCGGACCTGCCGGGCATGTCCGTGCTGAAGGCCCTCATAGACCGGGCCGGTTGGTCAAGGGTGCCCATCGTGATGTTGACCGCCGACAAGGCGATCGAACCCATAGTCCAAGCCCGGGATATCGGGGCTCGCGGCTATCTCTGCAAGCCGATCTCGCCCGGCGGATTCTCGGGCGTTGTGACGGATTTGCTGGCCAGTTCCGACGTCGTTTGGCTTGACGACCTGACGCGACTTAGGCGGGCGAGGGGGTCTGACCGCGCAGGGCTTTCCCACCCTCACGGCGGCTAACTGCCGCACGCCGACGTTAACCCTAGCGGCGCGTTCATATGCCAAGCGTTACGCGCAAGAGTGGGAGATCATGGTTTTGGACGAGGCGGCGCGCCTGGAGGCTCTGCGAGCATTGGGCGTGATGGACACCGCGCCGGAAGCCCGATTTGACCGCATCACCGCGCTGGCGAGTGATCTTTTCGACGCGCCGATCGCCCTGGTTTCCCTGGTCGACGATCATCGACAATGGTTCAAGTCTCGCGTCGGCCTCGAGGCCTGCTCAACCGACCGCTCGCTGGCCTTCTGCGCGCATGCGCTTGAGATGGGGCCTGACGCGGTCATGGTCGTCGAGGACGCCACCTTGGATCCGCGTTTCGCGACCAATGTGCTGGTGACCCAAGCGCCTGACATCCGGTTCTATATGGGCGCCACCCTCACGACGGCCGATGGCTTCAACCTCGGGACGCTCTGTGTCATCGACACCAAGCCCCGCCCCACCCCGTCCGAGCGAGACCAGCGCCGTCTGCGTCAACTCGCGCAGATCGTGGTCGATGAGCTGGTCTTGGGGCGGGTGGTGCGGCAAGCGGCCGAAAAGCAAACCCTGCTGAACATGGCCGAAAGCCTGTCCGGCGTGGGCCATTGGCGCCTGGACCTTGCCAGCGGCAAGGTTGATTGGTCAGACGCTGTGTACGCCATCCACGGCGTTCGCCGTGAAGCGTTTGATCCCAATCTGGGCGAGGCGCTGCAGTTCTACCCGCCCGAAGATCGCGCCCTGGTCGAACGCCATATCGCTGAAGCCATCGCCAGTCGAACCAGCTTTCAGTATGAGCTGCGCCTGCGGCGGCCCGACGGTGAAATCCGGCATGTCACGTCAAAAGCCGTCTGCGAGATCGGAGCGCTGGGCGAGCCTGTCGCCCTCTTTGGCCTCTTTCAGGACGTCACCGAGCATAAGACGCGCCTGGACCGCGCGCTCAGAAGCGAGGCTCGCTAT
Organism: Alphaproteobacteria bacterium; assembly: GCA_018895795.1. GTDB lineage: Bacteria > Pseudomonadota > Alphaproteobacteria > Caulobacterales > Caulobacteraceae > Caulobacter. Next base: position 14,594 of record JAHINZ010000255.1, on the reverse strand, counting down.
CGCCTGCTCGCCGATAACGCCGCCGATGTGATCACCCTCTATGACGCGCGGGGCGGGGGGCTGTATTCCTCCCCGGCCCTCGAAAGGCTCCTCGGATACGCTGCGGGCGAGGTCAAGGGGATGAGCGCCGCCGATTTCCTTCATCCCGACGATCAATACGCGGTTCAAGGGGCCTTTGCCGCGCTGGCGCGGGGGCAGGCCGAGGCGACGGTCCAGCACCGTTCGCGACATAGGCTGGGCCATTACGTCTGGGTCGAGACCAATCTGCGCTCGATTCAAGGTGAGCCGTCGCAGGCGGCGGCGGTGCTCGGGGTGTCTCGTGACATCGCCGAGCGCAAGGCGCTGGAGGCCCAAACCCTCGCCGCGCGCGATCAGGCGCGCGTGCAGGCGCAAAGAGCGCTGCTCGCCGAGAACATCGCCGGCGTCGGATACTGGCGGGTCGACCTGGCGACGAATGATCTTTTCCTGTCTCCCAAGATGTACGAGATTTACGGCATAGCGGGCGATCCTGCGCCGACGGCGGCGGACCTGCTCGCCCAACTCCATCCAGACGAACGGACCGAGGAACTGGCGCGGGTCGCTCGCCGGCTCAAGACCGGCGAGCCCGAGCTCGACGCTGTCTTCAGGATCATCCGCCGAGACGGAGTCGTGCGCTACCTTCGCGGCAGCTCGATCGTTGAAATGGAAGCGGATGGGGCGCGTCGGGCGGTTCTGGGAACCGTGATCGACATCACGGACATCATCGAGGCGCGTCAGGCCGTGGCCGAGAGCGAGGCGCGCTATCGGCGGCTGGCCGAACACGCCACGGACATGATCGCCCGCACCAGCCTTGAGGGGCGCATTGAATTTGTCACACCCTCGGCCCAGCACATCCTGGGCTATGCGCCCGAGGCCTTGATCGGTCAGAGGTCTCTTGATCTCACGCATCCCGATGACCGCGGGTCTGTCGCCGCGGCTTACCAGGCGCTGTTGCATCAAGGCGCCGACGCGCCAACACCCCAGGTTCGATATCGTGGCCTTCATGCCGACGGCGGGTGGATCTGGCTTGAAGGGCGCCCTCGTGTGGTCTTCGATCCTCAATCTGGCGCGCCAATAGGCTACCAGGACGTGGTTCGCGACATTTCCGTTTCGGTCGCCGCCGAAGACGCGGTCGAGCAGGCGCGCGCGGCGGCGGAGGCGTCGGCGGCCGCCAAGACCGACTTCCTCGCCAATATGAGCCATGAGTTGCGAACGCCCCTGACCTCGGTCCTGGGCTTTAGCCGCCTGATCAAGGAGCAGCCCGAGCTGTCGACCAACACGCGTCGTTTCGTGGATCGCGTGATGAATGCCGGCGCGGCGCTGCTGGCGACGGTCAATGATATCCTGGATTTCTCAAAGCTCGAGGCCGGGCAAATCGAGGTCAAGCGCCAGCCGGCCAGCCCCCTGGCTGTTCTGAGCCAAACCGTGGAACTTTTCGGCGTGCAGGCCGAAGAGAAGGGCCTGGCGATCCGATTGGAAGTCGCCGAGGGGTTCCCCGAAACCGTGCTGCTCGATGCGGATCGGCTGCGGCAAGTGCTGCTCAATCTGGTCGGAAATGCCGTGAAGTTCACCGAGGTCGGCGAAGTGCGGATCCAGGCGCGCTATCACGATGCGGCCCTCCACATCGCCGTGATCGATACGGGGGCGGGGATTGCGCCAGAGTTGCAGGCCAAGCTTTTCCAACGCTTTTCGCAGGTCGACGCCTCGCCGACGCGTTCGCATGGCGGCACGGGTCTGGGCTTGGCGATCTGCAAGGGCCTGATTGCGGCGATGGGGGGCGAGATCGGCCTGACGAGCGAAGTCGGCCAAGGCGCGCGGTTTCACTTCTCAATTCCCGCGCCGGCCGCCACGGCGATATGTCTGCCTCAAGACCTCGAGACCGGACTCGCGCTTCCGGCCGGCTGCAGAGTGCTGGTCGCCGACGACAACACCGCCAATCTTGACCTGGTCGGAGCCGTGCTTCGAGGGCTGGGCGTGGAAGTCACAACGGCAGGTGACGGACGGTCCGCCGTGGGCCTGGCCTCGGGCGCACCATTTGATGCGATCCTGCTGGATCTGCGAATGCCGGGGCTCGATGGTCCTGCGACGGCGCGTATGATCCGCCATGGCGGCGGCGCCAATGCGGAAGTACCCATTCTGGCGTTCTCCGCCGATGTCACCAGACCCTTGGATACGGCTCTGTTCGATGGCTTGATCGCCAAGCCTATCGATCCCACGGCGCTCTTGACCGCCCTATCGGCCGTCTTCGCATCGGAAGCCGAACTTGAGCTCGCTTGATCGCAAACCGCCCCGGATCTTCGTCGCCGATGACGATCGCGCGATCCTTGACCTGATTACCACGCGGCTCGATTTGGCCGGCTATAACACGCTGCAAGCGCGGGACGGCTGGGCGGCGCTCGACGGAATCTACGCGTCGCGACCGGCCGCCGTCGTGTTGGATATCGGCATGCCGAGACTTGATGGTCTTGGCGTCCTGCGCCACCTGCGCAAAACGCCGAGTTTCGCGAGTTTGCCCGTCATGATCGTGACGGCGCGGAACACGCCGATGGAGGTGCGCAGCGCCATGGAATTGGGCGCCAGAGACTTCCTGGCCAAGCCCTTTGAGGACGCCCAGCTCCTGTCGCGCGTCGCGCGTATGCTCAGGCGGCGTGCGCCGCCTCGGCAAGAGGATCAGATCACCCTGGCGTGCTAGCCTCAGGCGCCAGAAGGTCGCGGATCCAAACCGATCAGGGTCGCCATCCGGACCAGATGGCCCAGCCTTGCCGCACCCATCTTCAACATGAGCGCCCGTCGGTGGGCTTCCACAGTCCTCACGCTGATGCCCAGGCCATCGGAAATCTGGCGCCCGGTGCGCCCTTGGCCGATTTCCACGAGGATTTCCAACTCCCTGGCGGTCAGGGCCTTGAGCCGCTGCTTGACCCTGTCTCGTTCGGCGGCTGTCGCAGGATCCTCCGGCGGCGGATCGTCGAGCGCGCGAACGGTCTCGACCAGGCGAGCGAGGTCTTCGGTTTTTTCAAAAAAGTCGCGCGCGCCGGCCTTCATGGCGCTGACGGCCAGCGATACGTCGGCATGAGCCGTGACAACAACCACCGCGATTTTCGGCGCATGCGCACGAAGGGCCTCTGTCAAGGCCACGCCGTCCATGGGCGCCATGCGAACGTCGGTTACGACGCACCCGACCGCGTCGGCCGTAAGGCGCGTCAAAAGGTCACGCGCCGCGCCAAAGGTCTCGACGGAAAACTCCGCCGGCGGAAAATGCGCGGCGATAACGTCGCGCATCAGCGCGTCGTCATCCACAATATAGACTGGTCGCAGGCCTTCCGGATTCGCCATCCGCGTACTCTATCAGGGTTTCAGGACGCCGCACCGCGCCTCGTCTCACCGTTTTGGGTCAGTGGCCAGCGGCGCGCGCGGATGCAACCCGTTTCTTGGTCGGCCTATCGGTACAATTACCTAGCAAAAACAGTCAATTGCGCCGGACCATCTATCATCGTTCAAGTGGTGCTGAGGGATGCCGTCCGCGAGACCACTATATGCCCGTGATCCTTATTTTAGAAGATGACCTACTATTCTGTGAATTCATTCACGATGTGTTGGTTCAGGATGGCCACTCGGTAGTCACCGCCTATAATGGCGAAGAGGGCCTGGTCAGACTCACCCGCCAGACCTTTGACCTCGTACTCACCGACATCGATATGCCGATCATGGATGGCCTTGAATTTTTGCGGCGAGCCAGAGCCATGCCTTGCGGGCTTGAATTGCCATTCATCTTGCTGACGGGCCGACGCCGCGAGCAGGTCATGATGGCCGGGAGCGCCGTCGCGGGGGCGCCATTCCTGCAAAAACCCGTTACGCCCGGAACACTCTCCAGAACGGTCCGCGCAACGCTCGACGATTTTGCGCGCGGGCGCGAGGGCCTTGGCGGCCACAGACGTGAGGCCCTACCGTGAACGTTCTCTATGTCGATGATGAAGGAGACCTGCGCGAGCTCGCGCAGTTATCGCTGGAGCTGGACCCCGACATGCGGGTGACGACCGCGGCGTCAGGCGTCGCGGCCTTGGACCATCTACGCCGAGCCACCGTCGATGTTGTGCTGCTTGACGTGATGATGCCGAAGATGGACGGACCGGCCGTGCTCGCGACACTGCGTGCGGAAATCGGGCCCAATCCGCCGGTCATTTTCGTTACAGCCCGGGCATTGCCCGACGAGCGTCGACGACTCCTCGACCTGGGAGCGCTCGAGGTCATTACCAAGCCATTCGATCCGACGGTGTTGGCCCAGGATGTTCGCGCCGCGCTTGCCCGCCGCCATGAGCGCTGATCCGCTTGCGCGCCTGCGGGCTCGCTTTAGGCAAAGGTGCGAGGAGGATCTTGCCACGCTCCGCTTGCTCCTGAACCAGGACGCCAGCGTTCGGCATGAGCCTCTGCGCATGGTGGCTCACGGCCTCTCCGGCATAGCCGGAAGCTTCGGTTACGGCTCGCTGAGCGCCTTGGCTGGCGATATCGACTATGATCTCACCCGAGATCGACGGGTGGCTGACGAAAGAGTCTCTGAACTGGTGACGACTTTGGAGTGGACCCTCCGCGAGAGCCTGGAGTCAGATCAAGCCTGAGGGTTGATGGCCGCCGCTCTGAAAGGGCGAGCGGGGCCTTGCCCGGAACCTCTAGGGATCAACCCTCAAGACCCCACAGGCCTTGCAAGCCCCGCACTCTGGCGGGCGGGTAGACGATCTATGAAACGACCGCTGGCTCGAACCGCGCGCCAAGGGCGAGGCGGCGCGGACACTTCGCGTCGCGCCGAGTCACTTGCGAACGACCAGCACCTCAAAGCTGCCGGGAAGGGTTGTCGGTCGTCCGTTCGGCGCCGGCGGTCCGGACTTGGCGGTCGGCAGATACAGCGCTCCGTCGCGGGGATCCAACGCGATCGTGCGGGCCCGGGTCTGGGTCGGCACGGTGTCCACCAGGCGGGCCTTGCCCCGGGCGATCGAGATCACCGACAGGGTTCCGCTTTCGCCCGCCGACACGAAGGCTAGCTTGGATTTGGGATCGAAGACCACGCCGTCCGCGCCGTCGCCGGTCTTGATCATCGCGACGGACTGGCCTGTCTTGGCGCTAAGGACGTCGGCGACGCCGTCGCAGGTGGTGATCAGCAGATTGTCGGCCGGGGCGTAGGCGATGCCGGTGGGGCCCTCGCAAGCCACCAGCTTGTAGTGGGCCAGGACCTTGCGCGCCTTGAGGTCGATCGCCACGACCTCATTGAGATCCTCGACATTGACGAAGGCCTTGCCCGCGCCGTCGACAGCCGCGGCTTCCAGCTTGCCGCCGACCGCGATCGAGCCGACCGCCACACGGGCCAAGGGGTCGATCAGTGTGATGTCGCCGCCGCTGTGGTTCATCACCAGAACCAGGCCGGTGGCCGTATCGAAGGTCGCCGCATCGGGGTTTTTGCCCGTGGCGATGGTGGCCAGAAGGGCGCCGCTGGCCCCGTCAACGATGGTGGCGGTGTCGCTTCTGCCGTTGGTGACCAGGATTTGCGTCCCGCCATTGATCGGCAGGGCCGCGTGCGCGCCCGAGGCGTCGGCGAACGCCCCATTGACCGCCTTGGTCGCGAGGTCGATCGTCATGATGTGCGCGCCTCGGCCGACCAACACGGTGTTGTGGAGCGGGTTGACCGCCGCGTAGTCCCAACCGCCGTCTGGGCCTGGGATGCGCTCGGCCAGATGATAACCGCTCGGGCCCGCCTGGGCCGCGCCGCTGGCCAAGGTCAAAGCGAGGGCTGCGGCGAAGCGGGTCTGGAACATGGGGGTTCTCCTGCGGCCCACCTTGCCCGCGGGCAGGTGGCTCGGCAATGGCGTCGGGTGGTGCGAAGGGGCAATGCGTTCGAGGCCGGGACGCTCCTGGCGCGCCGGGCTGGAGACCCTGCCGCGATATTTCCAGACGCCGGTCGCCAGGCCGACCCAAAAAACGACGCCGCAACTGAGTTGGGCAAGGCGCGCCGCCGTCATGGAGGGGCTTCGAGCCGCCGCCGAAATGGGCGCATGGACAACCCCTAGGGCTCGAACAGGCTTGCGGAAATGTCGGATGAGCCGCAATTTCCGCCATGGCCAAGTTCCAAGCCCCGCCCCGAAAGATCGCGATCGTCGGGTATCGCGGCGCGCAGTCGCTGGATATCACAGGTCCGTTCGAGGTCTTCGCCATGGCCAATCGGTTCGGCGGCGTCATGGCCTACGACCCTGTCCTGGCCTCGCCCCACGGCGGGGAGATCGTCTGCAATTCCGGCCTCAGCCTGGCCAATTCGGTGGCGTTCGCCGACCTGCCCGAGGACCTCGACACGATCCTGGTCGTGGGCGGAGACGAAGACGGCCTGTTGGGGATGCGCGACGCCGGCGTGCTGGAGTGGCTGACCGACCGGGCGCGATCGACCCGGCGCATCGGCAGTGTCTGCTCCGGCGCGTTCGTGCTGGCGGCGGCCGGGATGTTGGACGGGCGGCGCGCGACCACGCACTGGGAAGTCTGCGACGAGATGCGCGCCTTCCGGCCGGCCGTCAGGCTGGAGCCCGATGCGATCTTCGTGGCCGATCCGCCTTTCTACACCTCGGCGGGCGTGACCGCCGGCATCGATCTGTGCCTGTCCTTCGTGGAGGACGACTGCGGTCCGGACCTGGCTTTGGCGGTCGCTCGCAATCTCGTGCTCTTCATGCGACGGGCGGGCGGGCAAACCCAATATTCCACGGGTCTCAATGTGCAGGTCGCGGCCACGCCGAAGTTGCGCGCCCTGATCGCCGAGATCAGCGCGGACCCGGGCGGCGACCGGACATTGCCGAGCCTGGCCGACCGGGCCGGCATGACCGAACGCACCTTCAGCCGGGTCTTCCACAAGGAGACCGGAACCACGCCCGCGGCGTTCGTGGAAATGGCGCGGATCAACCGCGCCAAGGCGCTCTTGGAAACCTCCGATTGGCCACTGGCCCGGATCGCCGATCGCGCGGGCTTTGGCAGCCCGGACGCCCTGCATCGGGCGTTTCACAAGCGTGTCGGCGCGACGCCGGGCGACTACCGCGCCAGATTCGGACGCCAGCCCGTTCCGTCGGGTCGTTAGCGGTTCGGCTGCTCGTCCGGCGCTCGCCCGTGGTCGACCGAGCGTTGGCTCCAGTCATACTGCATGTATCGGGCGGTCTCGACGGCGCGGGCCGCGCCCATGTAGCGCGACACCAGATGCAGCGCGCCGTCGATTCCGGCGCTGATCCCCGCCGAGGTCAGGATCCGCCCATTGTCGACCACCCGCGCATGCGGTCGCACCTCGCCGCAGTCCAAGGCCCTCAGTTCTTCGAGCGCGCCGAAATGGGTGGTCGCCGCCAGGCCCCGCAGCAGGCCCGCCGCGCCCAGGATCAGGGCTCCGGTGCAAATCGAGAGGGTGGCGTGCGCCTCGGCGCTGACGCGGCGCACGAACGCCAGGGCGGCCTCGTCGCGCATCTCCCGGCGCGAGCCGAAGCCGCCCGGCACGACCAGGATGTCGACCGGGCCCGCATCAGCGGCGCCCATGTGCGGCAACACGCGCAGTCCGTTGCGGGCGATGATCGGCCTGTCCTCCAGGGCGACCGTGAAGACCTCGAAGCCAAATGCGCCTCGGGCGTCTCGCGCGACGCCGAACACCTCGAACGGGCCGGCGAAATCCAGCACTTCCACGCCGTCGAAAATCCATACCGCGACACGCAGCGGGACGCCGACATCGGTGTCGAGCGATAGGATGTCCGGGCCGGTTTTTCGAGCTGGCAGAAGGGCCTCCGTCATCGCGGTTTAGGTGAGGGGGCAGGGCGTTCGTCGAGCGTCCGGAGGAAGGCGACGATCTGTCGACGTTCGTCGGCGGTGAGGTCAAGCGGCTTGATCTCGGATGTCCCGTCTGGCGCGGCGGGCGCGTGGCTATAGTGATCGACGACCTGCTCCAGCGACGAGAACTGCCCGGCATGCATGTAGGGCGCGCGCTGGGCGACCCCGCGCAGCGACGGGACCTTGTAGGCCCGAACCTGGGCAGGGCTGTCGACCACGACGAATTCCAGCTCGTCGCAGCGGTTGGGCGCGTCGCTATAGGCGCCCTTGCAGTTGAAGGGGTCGGTGAGCGCCGCCCGCACCCCGACGGCGCGCCCGGGATCTGTCGGCAGGTCCGAACGCGCCGGAACACCCGTGTTGGCGAAGCCGTTATTGGAGAGCAGGGGGCCATTGTGGCAGGTCGCGCACTGGCCTTTTCCAATGAACAGTCGCAAACCCGCCAGTTCGTCGGACGACAGCCGCGCCTGCGGCCCCGGGGCCGCGAAGACACGGGCCAGATAATCGTCGAACCGACCGGGACGAACCTTCAAGGTCCGCTCAAAGGCGGCGATGGCCTTGCCGAAATTGGCGTAGACGCGGTTCACGCTAACCTGATCGTCCGCCGTCATGCCGGCCCACGCCGCCCTGGCGTCCGCAGCGCCGACCGGCGCGGCCCGAAGCGGAAACCGGCCGTGGTCGGTCATGTCCGGCAAGGGCCCAAAGAGGCTTTCGTAGGCGTCGCGATATTGGGCGGCGAGGCGGCGCGCGACCTCCAGGCGCGTGAAGCCGTGCTCCACCGGGTTCTCGACCGGACCCAGGGCTTGGGACCACAGGCTGTCGGCGCGGCCATCCCAGAACTGCCAGGGCGAATAGACGGCCGGCGCGATCGGCATGGTGCGGCGATTGCCGACGCCCACGCCATGGCCGGTGGGTAAGGCGTCGGTGAAGGCGCGGTCGGGTTGATGACAACTGGCGCAGGAGACCTGGCCGTTGGCGCTCAGGCGCTTGTCGGAAAACAGCATCCCGCCGAGGGCCGCCGCCGCGGCGTTGTCGGCGACCCGGTTGGAGGGATCGGGCGGGGGCGGTCCCAGTTCGCCGATCCACAGGCCGTGCAGCGTCTTGAGGTCGGCGGCGGACCAGGTCGGCTGAGCCGCCGTCGCGCCGAGCGCGAGCGACGTCGCCAGCGCCGCGCCGATGATGATCCGGAACGGCTTCACAGGACGAGATTGAAGGTGATGCGATCGGCTCGACCATCGGGCGCCTTGATCGCCAGCTTCATCTCCCACCAGCCGCGCATCGAAAACTTCAGGCCGCTGATAACGTAGTCGCCGGGTGTCCCGACGGGTGTCGCGCGGGGCGCGGTGGGCAGCCCATGGTGATGCTCGGGCATGCCGCCATCGACCGTCAGATCCGCGCCACTGATGGGAAGGCCGGCCTTATCGGTCAGATGGACCGTCCACTGATGCACGCGCGACATGGGGATCGGCGCGGCCTGACTCCGGATCCGAACGCGAAAGACACCCTGGTCGCTGGGTCGATCCAACGACAGGTCCAGGCCCTTGGGTTCGGCCATGGCCGAACCCGCGAAGACGACCGTGGCCAGCAACGCCGCGCCGCACAGGGCGTGGCGAACGAGGGATCGGCGAGGCGCGCTTGAAAATGAGGGCATGGAAGATTTCCTGACATCGGGACGGATGCAGCAGATCACGCGACGGTGGCGTCCTAAACGACAAGTCTGTCGCGATTTCCGCCAAGTCGCTTTCGGGTTCTCAGTCGCTCTCGGTGTGGCTGAAAATGCGGTTCATCTGACATTTTGGCCATGACGGTTGGCGGCTAGGTTGGCGTCATCAGAAATCGGAAAAGGAGTGTCCGACATGCCCGCCCAATGTCCCTGCGAACCCTGCGCTTGCGAAAACTGCGCCTGTGGTTGCGGCCCGAACTGCACGTGCGGCGAAAGCTGCGCCTGCGATGCGTCGACGCCCGCCACCTAGCCTGGAGTGCGAGGTTCGGCGCTCCCCCGCGCCGGATCTCCGCCATTCCGCCCTTGAGTTATGGCGGCCCGCTGGGGCGAAGCCGAGGATCGTCCATGGAATACTTTGTCGGCGCTTGTTTGGCCCTGGGCGTGGGTCTGTTCGCCACGCTCGTCGGCTTTGATCGCGACAGGGCCTTCTATCCGACCGTGCTGATCGTGATCGCGTCCTACTACGACCTGTTCGCCATGATGGGCCAAACCCAGGCGGCGCTTCCCGTCGAGACGGCAGGCCTGATCGTCTTCACGGTGTTGGCCGTGGTCGGTTTCAGAACGAGCCTTTGGTGGGTCGTGGCCGCCTTGGTGGGGCACGGGGTGTTCGACCTCGTCCATCCCCGACTTGTCGACAATCCCGGCGCGCCGGGCTGGTGGCCGATGTTCTGCCTGACGTATGACCTGGCGGCCGGCGCCTATCTGGCTGTGCGACTGCTGGCCGCGAGATCCTCACGACCCTGGGGTCGATGGACGATGATGTTGAAGCCTTCCTCGGCGCGCGACGCCGCGAAATAGCGGGTGACAGCGACGCCTCCAGTCGCGCCGCGTGTCGCCGTCAGGGTCGATTCGCCGGCGGCGATCTTGCCGCGCGGACGATGCAACGCACCGCTTTCCATCGCCATTTCCGCTGCCTTTCAAGGGCCGGCCTACAGCCCCGGACGACGGCCAGAGCGATGATCCTGGCGGGCTTGCCGACCGGTTTCACGACCAACTTGACCGCAACGCCCGCCACGCTGAGACGCGCACCCGACTTGGCGTAAATCGCGATGGAAATGACATTTCCGCCACGGACCGCCCCGCCTAGGGTTTGCGCCTCGCACTCCACCGGAGCCTCCGATGCGCAATCCTGGCCTTTCCATCGCCCTCGTCGTCCTGCTTGGCGCCGGCGCGCCCGCCGCGTCCTTGGCGGCGCGGTCCCCGTCGGCCCAGGCCGACGTCGCTGGATCCACGATCGTTCTGCCGACGCCCAAGGCCGGGCGGACCCGGCCGTTGGTGGCCGTGGTCGCCGACGGGGGCGGGGCGGAGACGACGGACTTCCTGATCCCCTACGGCGTTCTCAAGGAGGCCGGCGTCGCCGATGTCGTCAGCCTTTCCACGCTCGACGGGCCCCTTCAACTGCTGATGAGCGTCAAGATCCGGCCCGATCAGACCACGGCGCGGTTTGACGCCGCCCAGCCGGCCGGCGCCGACATCGTCATCGTGCCGGCCCAGGGCCATCCCAAGAGTCCCCAATTGGTCGCCTGGATCCGCAGGCAGGCCGCTCAGGGCGCGGTCATCGTCTCCATCTGCGAAGGCGCGCGCGTCGTGGCGGCGGCGGGTCTGCTGGACGGCAAGCGGGCCACCACGCATTTCGCTTCGCTCGCGGAACTGGAGAAGGCCTATCCGAAGACCACCTGGGTGCGCGATCGCCGGTGGGTGCAGGATGGCCGCCTGATCAGCACCACCGGCGTCTCGGCCTCCATCCCCACCGCCCTGGCTCTGGTCGAGGCCATCGCCGGCCGCCCCGCCGCCGAGGCGACGGCCGCGCGCCTGGAAGCGGGAGACTGGAGCCCGCGACATCGCACGGACGAGTTCAGGATCGAGACGTCCGACTACGCGGTGGGCGTCGCCAATCTCGCCGCGGCCTGGAAGCACGAGACGGTCGAAGCGCCGCTCAAGGCGGGCGTCGATGAGATCGCTCTGGCGCTTCAGACCGACGCCTGGCGGCGGAGCATGCGCGCCAAGGTCGTTGTGGCCGGCCAGGGCCCGGTTCGGTCTCGCCACGGCCTGACGATCCTGCCCGACGCGCCGCACAAGGCCGACGCCATCGTGCTCACGCCGCCATCAGGCGGGGCGGCCAAGGTTCTGGACTGGACCTTGGCCGAGATGACGCGACGCTATGGCCCGCAAACCGCCCGTCTGGCTTGGCTCGGACTGGAGTACGGTCGTGAGGATGGGGCTCAGCACTAGCGCCCGCCAGGCTCGATCTCTTCCTTCGCCCAAGCAGCCTTCTCTCACGTCGCCTCATCGCTTGGAGGACAGACGCATACGCATCTGCGCCCATACGCCTGCGCACGCGCGCCTCACGGGGCCAAATCCGATTCAAGCGTCCGCATTGTTCGTCCAGCTGAATAAATCAGTGACTTAGTGTGCGGACAATTGACGGACAGGCGGACATTTGAGGGTCCGGCGCGAGGCGCATGATCCCTATGAACCCGCTGCCAATTGTCCGTTTGTCCGTCATTGTCCGCCGCCCGGGTGATGGCGGCCACCGCGTACCGTTGTCGGGAAACGGATTCTCCCCCTCAAGGCCGCCAGCGCCCCCGTGCGGATCAGCCGCGCACCCGGCTCTAGCCTCGCCGCGGCGGCGTTCGAACGCGCCTTTCAGATGCGCGCCGCGCCGGGTCACCTGGCCATCGCCGTCCTTGGGCCCCCGCAGGATCTGCAGGTCGTCCAAATTTGCCCCAAAGGCCTTTTGGTTCATTGGCTTGTCGCGCCCCTGCACCTCCGGCCAATCCCTGGCGTGGCGTAACCGCACCGACGCCCTGGTTTCGTCGTTACAACTCGAGCGCCTGCGCCCGAATGGGTTCAGGCCAGCGCGGAAAAATTGTTACCTAGGCGCGACTGGTCGTGTTGAATCAATCAAAGGTCAAGTCTACCTGGGATGGATCTTTAGCACGTGGCTCGACGGACGGGCTTTAGCAGCCTGGAGGGCTGGATTAGGCGTTAAGCCTAGCGTCGCACCGCTTGGGCGGAGGCGGAGATTGTATCGGGCCGAAAGTGGCGGACCGTGTTGTTGGCCGCCCATGGCAATCTTTGACTCGTCTCGGACCTGGGGAAGGTCTGCTTTATGGCCCGCGCGGGGATGGCCTCTCCCGCTCAGCCGTGGTTGAGCAAGGCTAGGGCGTCGGCGATCAGGGACGCGACCGAGATCGCATTCGAGGCATGGGCCACGGTGTCCGTTGAGACGATGCGCAGGGCTCCCGCGGAGGCCTTGGAGAAAGCATCTCCGCCAAAGATCGCATGAACGACGACGCATACGGGTGCGGGAAAGCCCTCTTTGCGCAGTTCGGCGCTCGCTGCCATCAATGTCCGCCCGGAGGAGGCTATGTCGTCGATCAGGACGGGCTGGCGCCCCTCCTGCAGCCCGAGATCCGGCATGGCGATCTGGACGTCGCGATCGCCCCGCCGTGTTTTGGACAATACCGCATAGGGCGCGCCGCATTTGGTCGCGATCTCCGCCGCCCATGGTTCGCTCTCCGCGTCGGGTCCGATGATCAGGGGGTTGGCCACCTCGCGCGCAATCCACTCGCCGATCAGCGGCGCGGCGCGGAGGGCGACGCAGGGAATCTCATAGAGCTCGTCAAGACATGCGAACCGATGGAGATGGGGATCGACCGTAATCAACCGATCCACAGTGCAGGAGATCAGGCGTGCGAATGTGCGGGACGTCACGGCCTCGCCCGGGCGGAACCGGGCGTCCTGGCGCATATAGCCAAGATAGGGGGCCACAAGGGTGACCTCCGACGCGCCGAGGTCCCTGAGGGCGTCCGCCGCGAATGCGAGGGTCAGAAAATGTTCGTCGGCGTTCGCGCAGACGATGTCGACCGGCCGCCCCTTCGGATCGACGTCAATCCGCAGGTAGCGTTCGCCGTCTGGAAAGCGCCGGAATTCCAGCCCGCCGAGTTCGAAGCCGCCGGCGGCGGCCAGCCGGGCTGAAAAGGCTTCACTGCCAGGTAGCGGCAAAACCAGTCGCGAGGTCACGCCTCGATACTCAACATGTTGGGGTTGGCGGCGGCATAGTCCAAAGCATAGGCCAATTCTCCCCGCGCTTCGGCGTGGACCGTCATCAGCGGTTCGCCCGCCGAGACCTCGTCTCCTAGCCGGACGTGGAGCTCGACCCCCGCAGCCTTGTCATCCGGGGCGCCGGCTAGCTTGGCGAGCCGCGCGAGGGTGCGGTTGTTCATGGCCATGACGCGGCCTGACCGCTGCGCCAAAAGCGGCCGGTTGACGACGGAGCGAGGCGGCTCCCGCAGGCCGCCCTGGGCTTCGCAAATCCGCTGAAACTTCGCCCAGGCCCGTCCGTCCGCAAGGGTCTGCTCCGCCAGCCTCATCCCCTCGCCGAGGCTGCAGCGGCCCGCCAGTTCCAGCGCCGCGCCGGCCAGCAGGCAGGCACGCCGGCGCAGGTCCGACGGAGCGGAGGGCTCGCCGCGCAGGACGGCAACCTGAGCGGTGATCGCGTCGATGATCCTCCTCGTCGCCTCGTCGAGCAGCTCCTTGGTGACGGGCTGTCCACGGAGGTCGGACAGGTCGACGGGATCGCCGGCGCTGACCCGGAACACGTGGTGTCGACTGAGCACGAGCGGGAAGCCGGGCTTCTCGTCGGGAAAGAAGAAGTGGGCACCCCACTGGCCGACGGGGATGACGGGGACGTCGGTCTCCAGGGCCAGCCGGGCGGAGCCGGTCTTGCCCTTCATCGGCCACAGCGTGGGGTCGCCGGTGAGCGTGCCCTCCGGGTAGATCGCCACGCACTTCCCGGCGGCCAGCGCGGCCTCCGCGGCGGCCAGCGCGTCCTTCGCCTTCGCGGAGTGGCGTTCGACGGGGATCTGGCCGCACGACCTGGCCAGCCACCCGAGGACCGGGGCATGGAACAGCTGCACCTTGCCCAGGTAGCGGGGCCAGCGTCCGGCGCCCCAGATCAGGTACATGCCGACGGCGAGCGGGTCGAAGTACGACGTGTGGTTGGCGACGACAAGCACGCCGCCGT
>JAHINZ010000254.1 GCA_018895795.1 Alphaproteobacteria bacterium | reverse complement strand
TGGCCTGGACGCCACCGACAAGCTGCCCCCCGAAACCCATCGCGAATGGGGCCAGGAGATCCGCATGGACCAGGGCGTGATCGACAAGGTCTCCGACATGTGGGGCCGGCTGGGCCTGCCGGGGGACGGCAAGCCGATCTGGAAGTAAGGACCTGATGATGTTATTACTCCGTTAGAACGGAGTTCGTCATGTCCTCGGCCATTCGCAAGATCGGGAATTCGGCGGGCGTCATCCTGCCCAAGCCGGTGCTCGAGACGCTCGGCGCCAAGCTGGGCGACCGCATCGACTTCGTGGCCGAGAACGGCCGGGTCTTCCTGTCGCCGGTCGCGGCTGATCCTCGCGAGGGCTGGGAGGAAGACTCCAAGCGACTCGGCGCGCAAGGGCTGACGGAAGAGGATCGCGAATGGCTCGAGGCCCCGCTTAACACCGAGGCAGAGAAGGACTGGGAGTGGTGAAGCGCGGCGAGGTCTGGCTGACCCGTCTGGATCCCACGGAAGGCAGCGAGATCCGCAAGACGCGGCCCTGCGTGATCGTTTCACCCGATCGGCTGAGCCACCACGACATCGTCATCATCGCGCCGATGAGTTCGGGCGACGCCGCGGCCCGCTTTCGCATCGAAATGGTGTTTCAGGGCCGGGCGGGGCGGGTCCTCCCTGATCAGGTCCGGGCCGTGGCGCGCAGCCGCCTGATCAGACGGCTGGGACGGCTGGACGATGACGCCCTCAATGGGGTCCTGAGCGTGCTGCGCCTGATGTTCGAGCCGGAATGACGCCGCCCCCTTGCAGGCGGACGCCATTCGCGCGACGACCTTAGTCATGCGGAGCCTTCTTTTTCTCGCGGCCCTCGCCGCCCTGTCGCCGAGTCTCGCCATGTCCCAGACCCCTCCGACCTCCAAAGCCCCCTGGGACCAGGCCTTCCTGCCGCCCGCGCCGCAGTGGCAGGGCGCCAGCCAGGCGCTGCTGCGCGACAGGGCAGATCCCTGGGTGACGGCGTTCGAGGCCGATCCGGATCACGATTTCAGCCCCAACTATGTCGACACACGCCAATGGTTCGACAAGCTGGACGCCGCCTCGCCGCTGATCCGCATCGAACCGTTCGGCGTCTCGCCGCAAGGCCGTGAGATCTATGCGGTGATCGCCTCCAAGGACGGCGCGACGCTGGATCCCAAAAAACCGCTGCTGCTGGTTCAGGCGGGCATCCACCCCGGCGAGATCGACGGCAAGGACGCGGGCATGATGCTGCTGCGCGACATCGCTTTCAACGGCAAGGCGGGGCTGCTCGACAAGGTCAATCTGGTGCTGATTCCGATCCTGTCGGTCGACGGCCATGAGCGGGCCGGCGCCTATAGCCGCCCCAACCAGCGCGGACCGCGCATCCAGGGCTGGCGCAACACCGCGACCAACCAGAACCTCAACCGCGATTTCCTCAAGCTGGACCAGCCGGAGATGCAGGCCCTCAAGCGCCTGCAGGCCAAGTATCACGCCGATCTGTATGTCGATGTCCACGTCACCGACGGCATGGATTACCAGTACGACGTCACCTACGGCTACAACGGCGAGGACGGCGTCTGGTCGCGCTCACCGGCCATCGCCAAGTGGCTGGACAACACCTTCAAGCCGGCCATGAACCACAGCCTGGAGGCCGAGGGCCACATCCCCGGCGAGCTGGTGTTCGGCGTCGACGAGCAGAACCCCAAGGCCGGCCTGAGCGACGGCGGCCTGGGCGAGCGCTATTCCAACGGCTGGGGCTCGGCGGCCCATGTGCCGACCATCCTGATCGAGAACCACAGCCTCAAGCCCCACGCCCAGCGGGTGCTGGGGACCTATGTGTTCATCGAGACGGCCCTGAAGCTGCTGGCCGAAAAGGGCGGCGATCTGCGCCAGGCCATCATTGCCGACCGCGCCCTGCGGCCCACGGAGATTCCGACCAACTTCGTCGCCGACGACAAGCCGACCACGACCCGCGCCTTCAAGGGCATCCTGTACGAGACCTATGACAGCCCCGCCTCGGGTCGGGCGGAGATCCGCTGGCTGGGCCAGCCCGATCCCAAGCCCTGGACCCTGCCCTTCTATGGGTCGCACCCCAGCCTGATCCTCACGCGCCCCGCCGCCTATTGGGTCCCCCGCTACCGGTCAGACCTGATCGAGCGCCTGAAGCTGCACGGCGTGCAGATGGAAATGCTGAGCGCGCCCAAGACGGTGTCGGTGCAGATGCTGCGTCTGGACGAGCCCAAGATCGCGACGCGCGCCAATGAAGGCCACGTCCAGATCAGCATCGATAAGGTGACCCCTGAAACCCGCGACTGGACCTTCCCGGCCGGCTCGGTGCGGGTGCCCACCGACCAGCCGCTGGGCGACCTGGCCGTGCTGTTGCTAGAGCCGCAATCCAGCGAGAGCTTTTTCGCCTGGGGCATGGTTCCCGAGGTGCTCAGCCGGGTCGAATATATCGAGGGCTACGCCATCGCGCCGCTGGCCGAAACGATGATGGCGGCCGACCCGAAGCTGAAGGCCGAATTCGAGGCCAAGCTGGCCGCCGACCCGAAGTTCGCCGCCAATCCGGAGGCGCGCCTCTCATGGTTCTATCGCCGCACGCCCTTCTATGACGACCATTACCTGCTGTATCCGATCGCCCGCGAATCCGCGAGCTAGACCAGATCGCTTGCATGCGGACGCGAGAGCGGGCTTTTATGCCCGCTCTCGCGTGGGGCGTGGTCAAGACGGCAAGGTTTTCCAATGGATACGATCACCTCCGGTCACGCCGCCGCCCTCTGGGTGGGCCTGCATGTCTTCCTGATGCTGACCTTGTCGCTGCTGGTCGTGCGCCTGCGCCAGAAGCACAAGGTGGCCCTGGGCGATGAAGGCATCCCCGAACTGGCCCGCGCCATCCGCGCCTTCGGCAACGCCAGCGAATATGTTCCGGCGGGCCTGATCGCCCTCGTCGTCCTGGCCGTGGTCGAAGCCCCGCCGCTGGCGATCCATGTGGCGGGCTTCGTGCTGTTCTCGGGTCGTCTGATTCACGCCGTGGGCCTGTCCAACAGCGGCGGCGCCTCGATCCCGCGCGCCATCGGCATGGTCGCCACCTGGCTGGCCTATATCTTCGTCGGTGTGGCCCTGCTGTTCTACGCGATCGCCTGATCTTCCGGAGACGTCTGTCCTGCGGCTTGGGGGCGCAAGCGGCGCGCCGCGCTTGCCCGCCCCCGTCGGCGTCGTCCATAAGACGCCATGGATGATAATCTGCTTAGCGACATGGTCTCGGCCGCGCTCAAGGCCGGGGCCGACACGGCCGAGGCCGTCTTCGCCCAACGCCAATCCCTCTCCGTCAGCGTTCGCCTTGGCGCGTTGGAGGAAGTCGAGCGCGAGGAGGCCCGCGACCTGGGCCTGCGGGTCTTTGTCGGCCAGCGCAGCGCCACGGTGTCGGGCTCCGACATCTCCGGCGAGGGCCGCGCCAAGCTGATCGAGCGCGCCGTGGCCATGGCCCGGCTGGCGCCCGAGGATCCCTATGCCAGTCTCGCGCCGCGTGAGCGCCTGGCCAAGGGCCCCTTCCCCGATCTGGACCTGATCGACGCCTACGAGCCCAGCGCCGAGGCCCTCGAGACCCAGGCCCGCCTGGCCGAGGACGCCGCGCGAGCGGTGGAGGGCGTGACCAATTCCGACGGCGGCTCGGCCAGCTGGAGCTCGGCCTCGTGGCGGCTGCTGACCAGCGACGGCTTTGCCGGCGCCCACGCCGCCACCGGCCATTCCCTGTCGGTCTCGACCATCGCCGGCGAGGGCGCGGGCATGGAACGCGGCGGCGAAGGCCGCTCAGCCCGTCACTTCGCCGACCTGCCGGGCGCCGGGGACATCGGCCATGAGGCCGGCCGCCAAGCCGTGGCCCGCCTCAACGCCCGCAAGATCGACTCGACCACCGCCCCGGTGATCTTCGAGAACCGCCTGGCCATGTCGCTGATCGGGCCGTTGCTGGGCGCGATCTCGGGCCCGTCCATCGCCCGCGGCAGCTCGTTCCTGAAGGACAAGCTCAACCAGCGGATCTTCGCCCGCGGCGTGCACCTGATCGAGGATCCGCACCGGGTGCGCGGCCTGGGCTCGTCGCCCTTCGATGACGAGGGGGTGGACACCGTCCACCGCGCCCTGATCGACGACGGCGTCCTGACCACCTGGCTGCTCAACACCAGCTCGGCCAGGCAGCTGGGCCTGGAAACCACCGGCCACGCCTCGCGCGGCCTGGCCGGTCCCTCGGGCGTCTCGACCAGCAACCTGACCCTGTCGACGGGAACCCGCGACCTGGCCGGCCTGATGGCCGACGCCGGGACCGGCCTGATGGTCACCTCGATGTTCGGCCCCTCGCTGAACGGCAATACCGGCGACTGGTCGGTCGGCTGTTCGGGCCTTTGGTTCGAGAACGGCGAGGTCACCGGCCCGGTCACCGAGATCACCGTGGCCGGCAACCTGATCGACATCTACGCCCGGCTGATCCCCGGCTCGGACCTGGAGATGCGCGGCGCCAACAACGCCCCGTCCATCCTGGTCGACGGCCTGGCGATCGCCGGCAAATGACCGAGCTGGACCTGATCCTCGATGCGGCGCGGGAGGCCGGCGAACTGGCCCTGACGGCCCGCGCCGGCGGGCTGAAGATCTGGTCCAAGGAGGGCGGTTCGCCGGTCACCGACGCCGATCTGGCCGTCGACGCGCTGCTGAAGGATCGCCTGCTGGCCGCCCGGCCCGACTATGGCTGGTTGTCGGAGGAAACGGTCGATGATCCGGCCCGCCTGACGACCCGGCGACAGTTCGTGGTCGATCCGATCGACGGCACCGTCGCCTTCATGAAGAACAAGCCGTGGTTCGCCGTTTCGATCGCCGTGGTCGAGAACGGCCGCCCGATCGCCGGCGTGGTCCACGCGCCCGCCCTGAACGAGACCTACGCCGCCATCGCCGGCGGCGGCGCCACTCTGAACGGCGCGGCGATCTCGCCCAGCGACACCGAAGACCTCGAGGACGCCGCCATGCTGGGCGACGCCAAGATGTTCGTCCATCCGGCCTGGACCACGCCCTGGCCGGCCATGCGGGTCGAGAGCCGCAACTCGATCGCCTACCGTGTCTGCTTGGTCGCCGCCGGGGCGTTCGACGCCGCCGTCGCCCTGTCGCCCAAGAGCGAATGGGACCTGGCCGCGGCCGATCTGATTCGCGCCGAGGTCGGCGCCTGTCTGACGGACCATAAGGGCCAAGGTTTCCGTTATAATCGCCCTATTCCGCTGGTTCCGAGCCTGGTTTGCGCCAATGCGGCGCTTCAACCGTTGATCCTGGCGCGGGTCGGGCATATCGACCTTCCCTAACGATAGATCCTCGCAGGACCATGCCCTCCCATGCCCGACAAGCAGCTGCTCCATCTCGTCATCGGCGGTGAACTGAAAGATGTCTCCGACATCGAGTTCCGCGACCTGTCCAAGGTCGAGTTCGTCGGCGCCTATGCCAGCTATGGCGAGGCCCACAAGGCCTGGAAGGCCAAGGCCCAGGCCACGGTCGACAACGCCCATGCGCGTTACTTCATCATCCACGCGCACAAGCTGATGGATCCAAGCGTCGGGTGATCGACGGCGGGGCGGGTTGATACTCGCCCCCACCGGGTCGCTTCGCGACCGTCCGCCCCCGGAGGGGGCAGATGAGATCGTCTTCCCCCTCCGGGGGAGGCGCGCCGAAGGCGCGGAGGGGGCGATTCGCCCCCCTACTCCCGCCGAAGAATCCTGTCGGTCAGCATCTTCCCCAGCATCCCGGCCCGGAAGGTCTTTTTCATCTCGACCGGGTCGTAGTCGTCGCTCTCGACCCAGTCGGTGAAGCTCAGCCCCTTCGGCTCCCCGCGCTCCAGATACTGCTCGAACACATAGTCGAGCACGCCGGTATTGCCGGCCTTGATGTGCAGATAGCGGGGCGACAGCTCCTTCATCGCCTCGCGGATCGGCAGGCCCAGGCGGTAATGGGCGTAGAGCACGCTCATGATGCCGGCCCGGTCCGCGCCCGACTTGCAGTGGATCAGGGCCGGGTATTCCAGGGTCTCGAACAGTTCCTTGGCGCCGCGCACCCGTTCGCGGATCGGGACTTCGCGCGAGGTGATGGTGAAATCCACCAGGTTCAGCCCCAGGCGTTCGCAGGCGTCCTTTTCCAGCGCATAGAAGCTGCCGTCGAAACCGCCACGCAGATTGACGATGGTCTTGATGCCGCGCTTCTTCCACCAGGCCAGTTGGAACGGCCAGGGCTGGTTGGCCCGCACCAGCTCGGGACTGACCCAGTGAGCGTTGGAGAAGCCGACCCGCAGATAGGCGTGATCGTTCCACAGATAGTGCAGGTAGGTCTTGAAACGTCCCCACGGCGTGGTCAGGTCGAACTTGGCCAAGTGGCGTCCCCTCAATGTCCGCGCCTAGGTAGGATAGACCGCAAGGTTTTGCAAAACGCGTGGTCGTTTCCGCCCGCACTGATGCGCCGGTGTCCTTGACAGCTTGGCCGCGACGTCCGACCCCTCGCCCATGACCGACACCGCCGCGCCGCAAGCCAGCACCCGCGACCTGAGCTTACGGATCTGGCGCGACTATCTGCGCCCCCGCTGGAAGGGACTGACCGTGTCCCTGGTCAGCGCCGCGATCGTGGCTGGGCTCAGCGCGCAACTGGTGCGGATGATCCAGTCGGCGATCGACCAGTTGATCACCCATCCCCGGGCCGGCGCCCTGATCGCCATTCCAGCGGCGATCGCCGGGATCGCCATCCTGCGCGGCCTGTTCCAGGTGCTGCAGGCCACCCTGATCAACCGGATCGGCAATGGCGTGGTCGGCGATGTCCAGGTGCAGCTGTTCGGCAAGCTGGTGCGCTCCGACCTCGCCCGCCTGCGCGGCGCCCATTCGGGGTCGTACGTCTCCTCGGTGCTGTATGACGCCAGCCTGATCCGCGAGGCGGCGACCAGCGGGGTGGTCAACTACACCCGCGAGTTCCTGACCGTTGTCGGGGCCCTGGCGGTGATGTTCAGTCTCGACCCGATCCTGGCGGCCGGCGTGCTGATCATCGCCCCCGTCGCCAGCCTGATCATGCGGCGGTTCTCCCGCAAGACCACCAAGGCCGCCAAGGGCGCGATGGGCGAGACCTCCAACCTCTCGACCGCGATCATGGAGAGCCTGGACGGGGTCAAGATCGTCAAGATGGAAAACCGCGAGGCCTATGAGGAGGGCCGTGTCGCCGCCGTGGTCGATCGCCGACAGCAACACCTGATCAAGGGCTCCAACGCCCGCGCCATGGCCGCGCCGGCCACCGAGACCTTCACCACCCTGATCACGGCGGTCGTGTTCTTCTATGCCGGCTGGCGGGCCACCACGGGCGGCATCACCGCCGGGGCCTTCATCGCCTTCCTCAGCGCCCTGCTGATGGCCGCCCAGTCCCTGCGCCAGGTCGCCAACCTGCAGACCGTGTTCAGCGAGGGCCTGACGGCCGCCCGGCGCCTGTTCGAGGCGCTGGATGTCGCGCCGACCATCGTCGATCCCGCCGACGCCAGGGTGCTGCCCGCCGGCGACAGCGCCATCGCCCTGGACAAGGTCAGCTTCTCCTACGGCGCCGACATTCCCGCCCTGAGCGAGGTCTCGATCAGCGCCAAGCGCGGCGAAACCGTCGCCCTGGTCGGCCCCTCGGGCGGCGGCAAGAGCTCGATCCTCAACCTGATCCCGCGTTTCTATGACGTGACGGGCGGCGCCGTGACGATCGACGGCCATGATGTGCGCTCTGTGACCCTCGCCTCCTTGCGTGACCGGATCGCCCTGGTCACCCAGGAGCCGTTCCTGTTCGACGACAGCATCCGCGCCAACATCGCCTATGCCCGCCCCGAGGCCACCCAGGCCCAGATCGAGGCGGCGGCCCAGCAGGCGGCGGCGCATGAGTTCATCTCGGCTCTGCCGGGCGGCTACGAGACCGGCGTCGGCGAGGCCGGGGCGCGGTTGTCGGGCGGACAGCGCCAGCGCATCGCCATCGCCCGCGCCTTCCTGAAGGACGCTCCGATCCTGCTGCTGGACGAGGCCACCAGCGCGCTCGACACCGAGAGCGAAGCCCAGGTGCAGGCGGCGCTGGAGCGGTTGATGGCCGGTCGCACGACGATCCTGATCGCCCACCGCCTGTCGACCGTGAAGGGCGCCGACCGCATCTATGTCATCGACAAGGGCCGGGTGATCGAGACCGGAACCCATGCTCAGCTGGTCCGCGACAAGGGGCTCTATGCACGCCTCGCCAAGGCCCAGGACCTTGACCCGGCGTCGGAGGACGTCGCATGAGGCCGCTGCGCTCGCCCCTGGTGATGAGCCTGCTGGTCAATCTGATGTCGGGCTATCTGGCCCTGACCTATCGCACCTTGCGCTGGACCCGCGAGGGGCAGGAGATCGCGCAAGGCGTCTGGGCCGAGAGTCTGGCGACCAAGTCGGGCGCGATCCTGGCGCTGTGGCACTCCCGCGTGCCGGTCGGTCCCGCCACCTGGCCGCAGGGCCCCGACAAGCCGGAGATCCGGGTGCTGGTCAGCCAGTCGCGCGACGGCGAGTTCATCGCCCGGGTCATCGCCAAGCTGGGCCTGCCGTCCATTCGCGGCTCGTCGCTGAAAAAGACCGACACCGCCAAGAACAAGGGCGGCGAACAGGCCTTCCGCGACATGGTCAAGTGGGTGAAGGACGGCGGGGCCATGGCCATCACGCCCGACGGCCCGCGCGGTCCGGTCGAGGTGCTGCAGAAGGGCGCCGTGGCCCTGGCCCGGGTCAGCGGCGCGCCGGTGCTGTTCGTCGGCGTGGCCATGAAGCCCTGCCTGCGCCTGGGCACCTGGGACCGCACCATCATCCCCCTGCCCTTCGCCCGCGCGGCGATGGTCTGGGACGGTCCAGTCACCGCCGGCCGCGACGATGATCCAGACGCCGTGGTCGAGGCCTGGGGCGCGCGGCTGTCGGCCGTGTCCCGCCGCGCCGAGCGGCTGGTGGGCGAGACCGATGGGGCGCCCGCCCCGGCGCTGTGAAGATAGGATGATGGAAACATTGATCCACGCCCCCCTTGGTGAGATGTAGGGCCATGCCGCACGATCACTCCGGACACGCCCACGGTCACCATGATCACGACCATGGGCACGACCATGATCATGGCCATTCGCATGACCATGGCCACGGCCACCATCATCATGTCCCCAAGGACTTTGGCCGCGCCTTCGCGATCGGTACGGCGCTGAACCTGGGCTTCGTGCTGGTCGAGGCCGGGGCCGGCCTGTTCACCCATTCGCTGAGCCTGCTGGCCGACGCCGGTCACAATCTGTCGGACGTGCTGGGCCTGG
>JAHINZ010000253.1 GCA_018895795.1 Alphaproteobacteria bacterium | reverse complement strand
TCATGCTCAGCCGCAACGGCGCGACCACCCAAGGAAAGTCTTCCGGCAAGGAACTTCCGCTGGTCTCGGGCGATCTGTTCGACGGATGAAGACGCTTCGTCTCATGACCTACAACGTCCACCGCTGCGTGGGCACGGACCGGGCGCTCGACGTGGAGCGCATCGCCGAGGTGATCGCCGCCGAGAATCCCGACGTGGTGGCGCTGCAGGAACTGGACGTCCTGCGCCGCCGCACCAAGACGGTGGATCAGGCCCATCGCCTGGCTGAACTGCTGAAGATGAAGTCCCACTTCCACCCGGCCATGGCGGTGGAAGAGGAACTGTATGGCGACGCCATTCTGACCGCCCTGCCCGAACGCCGGATCAAGGCCGGGGACCTGCCGCTGTATCGTCGCGTGCCGGGCCTGGAGCCGCGCGGGGCCCTGTGGGTCGAGGTGATGGTCGGCGACACGCCGGTCCAGATCATCAACACCCATCTCGGCCTCGTGCCGCAGGAACAGAAACGCCAGGCCGCCGCCTTGCTGGGCGAGCACTGGATGGCGTCCGACGCCTGGACCGCGCCTGGCGTGTTGCTGGGGGATTTCAACGCCTCGCCCTACTCGGCCACCTATCGCATGCTTCGCGCCGCCCTGCGCGACGCCCAGACGCCCAGCGGGACCTGGCTTCGGCCGGCGACGGCGACATTCCCGTCCAGCTTCCCGTTCATGCGCATCGACCACGTCTTCCTGACCAAGGGCCTGGAGACCGTGTCGGTCCGCTCGCCCTATGACGCCCGGGCGCGGGTGGCCTCGGACCACCTGCCGCTGGTCGTGGATCTGGAGATCACGGCTGCAAATGCTCCGGCAGCGTCGGCGGCGGCGAGGCCAGGCGAACCAGATCCCGCTTGAGACGCTCGCGGCGGCCCCAGGGTCGCCAGGCGTCGTCAGGAGAGATGGCGTCGCCCAGATTCCAGTCGGCGATGAACTGCTGAACCCCCGTCAAATGCTTGATCGGTACGGGCTTCAGCCGGCGCGGCGGCCCGCCCTTGACGTCCAGCGCATTGATGGTCGCCGCCAGGCCGCCTTCGCGGGCCAGGGTGGCGCGCACGTCGACGGGGTCGCGAGCCAGGAAATGGCCCACCATCCGCGCCAAAAAGGCCGTGATCACCTCACGCTGCGGCTCGGTCGTCGCTTCGAAAGCCAGGTCGCATTCGGTGTCCAGCCCGATCGAGCGATTGTTCAGATTGGCCGAGCCCACCCGCAACAGCCGATCGTCGATAATGGCGACCTTGGAATGGACGATGATCGGCCCACCCTTGGCGGTGTGGGCGCTGAAGGCCGAAAACCGCTTGTGGACATCGACCGACCGTAGACGATTGATGGCCGAGGTTCGGGCGCTGTCCATGGTGATCTGGTCGAAATAGCTGGGACTGTGCGCCGGCCCGATCGTCACGATCTCGGGTCCATCGACCTCGGCCAGCCGTTCGGCCAGGGCTTCGACGATGATCGGCGAGGTCAGGTACTGGTTTTCCAGATAGATCAGTCGCTTGGCCGCGCGGATGCCGGTCAGGTGCAGCAGCAGGTTTTCGATGACTTCGGGCCGCCCCTTCCAGGCCGCGCTGGTCCGGCTGATCGCCACCGGAGTCTGTCGCAGATCCGGCGACCGGTTCGGGGGCCACGGCGCTTCCCCGGGCTCTACCGGCTGAAAGACCGTCTCGCCGGTGGCGTTGCGCCAGCGTTCCGCGAACAGGTCGCCCAGCGCGCCGGCCGCTCGCCCGTCGACCAGCATCGCCACCTCGTGGCGGGCGGGATAGCGGCGCACGTTCGGCAGGCGCCGGATCGGATTGTCGTCGAGATGCTCGCAGGTGTCCCAGCGGTCCACGGCGACGTCGCCGCCGCTGACCAGGGCCGTCGCCCCGTCGATGATGATCACCTTCTGGTGGTGACAGGCGGACTGAGGCAGCGTGCTGTCCAGATGGTACTTCACGCGCGAGCCGGCGAAGAAAGCCGCCCCGCGCTGGGGCGCGAACAGCAGGGCCGCGGCGATCGGCAGTGGCATGTCCCAAGCCAGAACCCGCACGTCCAGGGCGGGATTGAGGGCCGCCTGCCGGCGCAGAAGCAAGCCGATGCGATCGGCATGTCGCGGATCGCCGCTCTTCTTGACGCGATCCGGATCCAGGCGCGTCAGGGGGTCGAACACCCAGGCCAGGATCCAGATCGAGCGCTTGGCCGCCAGCAGCAGCGGCTTCAGAGCGTCGAAGGTTTCGTCGTTGTCGATGAACAGAGCCAGCCTGTCGGCGGTCTCGACGCGCCAACAATTATAATCGGGCCGGAACACGGAAGACGGCTCGCTCATGACACTCCTATCGCGGTCCGGTTCGACAACGCACGGACTGCCCTAAGGCTCCGCTTGAACCCAGTCTCCCGCGCAACGTCGCCCGGCTGGAGGAGAACTGACACAACGATATCGAGAGGCCTCCTGTCCCGGTCGACCGCAAGCCGGTTGAACGCTTTGCGGCCCGTCGCCCCGGAGGGACGGCGAACCCGATCCGACGTAGGGCGAACAGGCCCTATCCGGCGATCGCCGCCGCGTCGCGCTCGCCGGTGCGGATGCGCAGCGCCTGTTCCAGGTCCATGACGAACACCTTGCCGTCGCCGATCTTACCGGTATTGGCGGTGCGCTGCAGGGCTTCGACCACGGAGTCCACCACGTCGGTGGGGACGGCGATCTCCAGCTTGACCTTCGGCAACAGCTTCACCTCGTACTCGGCGCCGCGATAGACCTCGGTCTTGCCCTTCTGCCGGCCATAGCCTCGCACCTCGGTGACCGTCAGCCCCGACGCGCCCGCCTCGGTGACCGCTTCAAGAACGGCGTCGAGGCGGCTCGGCTTGATGATGGCGACGATCATTTTCATGGCGCGGCTCCCGCAGCGAAACAGTGATTACAAACCCAAGCTAGGCTTGGAACGCGGCGCCTCCAAGTCCGATCCGTCACGAAGTCCGGTCGGCGCCTGCCGAACAGGCGCCGTGCGGGCGGGGCTGGACCCCACGGGGCTCGGCGCCAGGACGCCAGGGGCGAAGACCCGCACCCGGGCGCGGTGGCCGCGCGGTTTGACCGCGAAGGTCTGCTTGACCGCTTCCATCAGAATCAGACCGGCGAACCGCGGCCAGAGTCGCGCGCCGACCTGCTCGAATCCCTCCGCCCAACCGGCGGTCATGGCGATGGGCGGCGCATAAAGGGCGCGGGTCCAGCCGGCGGGTTCCAGGTCGGCGTCGCGGATCAGCCGCTCCAACTGGCTGCGGCTGAACGGGCGGCCATGTCCAAACGGCGTGCTCTCGGCCCCGGCCCAGACGCCGTCGCGAGAGGCCACGGCGACGATCAGTCGCCCGGTCGGGGCCATGACGCGGCCGATCTCGGCCAGGACGGCCCCCGGGTCGTCCGCTTCCTCCAGTGCATGAACGGCCAGAACCCGGTCGAACATGGCGTTGGACAGGGGAAGCGCGGTTTCCTCGACCAGACAGGCCAGGTTGCGCACGCCGTGCGGCCAGACCTCGACCCCCTGGCTGGCGGGCATCGCCGCCACCACGCGCCGGGCGCTCTGGCGGGCCGTGTCCAGAAACGGCGTGGCGTAGCCCAGGCCCAGCACGTCGAGCCCGCGGGTGTCGCCCCACGCTTCCTCGACCTTGCGCGCCAACATCTGTCGCGCGGCGCGACCCAGCGGGGTAGCGTAGAAGGCTCTGAGATCGAGCACGTCGCGACGCATTGAGTCTCCGGGGCGGCAAGGTCATCTATGTAAGCGGTGGCGCGGTCCGCGTCACTGTCCAGTACGACCAGAAGGCCGCCCATGTCGTTGACCGTCCACCAGTTCGCCTGCCTGTCCGATAACTATGGCTTTCTCGTGCGCGATGACGCCACCGGAAAGACCGCGACCATCGATACGCCGGACGCCGACGCCATCCTGGGCGAACTGGGCCGACTGGGCTGGAGCCTCGACCTGATCCTCAACACCCACTGGCACCCCGACCACGCGGGCGGCAACGCGGCGATCAAGGCCGCGACCGGCGCGACCATCGTCGGTCCCGCCGAGGTCACCCGCATCGCCCCGCTGGATCGCGAGGTCCGGGACGGCGACGTCGTCGAGCTGGGCGAAACCCGCTTCACCGTGATCGACACCGGCGGCCACACCCTGGGCCATATCGCCTATCACGACGCGCGGGACCAGATCGCCTTCGTCGGCGACACCCTGTTCGCCCTCGGGTGCGGGCGGCTGTTCGAGGGGACGGCCGAGCAGATGTGGGCCTCGCTGGGCCGGCTGGCGGCGCTGCCCGACCCGACCACGGTCTATTGCGCCCATGAATACACCGCCTCGAACGCCCGCTTCGCCCTGTCGGTCGACAAGGATCCGGCGGTGAGCGCGCGCGCCGATCAGGTGTTCGCGGCCCGGGAGCGCGGCGAGCCGACGGTGCCGACCTCCATCGGCCAGGAGAAGGCGACCAACCCCTTCCTGCGCGCGCCGTTGCTGCGGCCGGACCTGTCGCCCGCCATGGCCTTTGGCGAGATCCGCGCCGCCAAGGACGGCTTCAAGGGATGAGCTCGCATCGCGGCATTTCGGGCGACCTGGGCGCTCGGGAAATCATCCGCCTGCTCGACCTGCAGCCTCACCCGGAAGGCGGCTGGTATCGGCGAACCTTCGAGGATGTCTCGGCGGACGGAGCCCGCCCCGCCTCGACGGCGATCTATTATCTGCTGGAGGCCGAGCAGATGTCAGCCTGGCACCGGGTCGATGCGGTCGAGGTCTGGCACTATCACGCCGGCGCGCCGCTTTCGTTGACCCTGTCGCCGCCCGACGGCCAGGGCGCGACAGCCTATGTCCTGGGGCAGGATCTCCGCGCCGGCTGCCGACCGCAATTGGTCGTGCCCACCCTGTGGTGGCAGACCGCCGTCAGCCTCGGGGCCTGGACCCTGGTCGGCTGCACGGTCGCGCCGGGGTTCCGCTTCGAAGGATTCGAACTGGCCCCGCCGACCTGGCGTCCCGAGTTTGGGGACGTTTGAGCACAGCCGAGACAATTTACCGCACCCCCGCGACGGCTGTTTTCGCGGCGGCCCGCCGCGACGCGATGTAACTAGGTTCTCTCAATGGGGGCTTGGGATCAGCGATGTCGGACGAGTACCATGACGCGCGCGCCGCGACGCGCAGCGCCACGGATTACCTCTTGCGATGGGTCGAGATCGCCAACGAAGCTCACGGCGTCGACATTCTCTACTCGCTGGTCTTCACCACCCTGTGGGCCGGCAATGTCTCGCATCTGCGCGGCCGAACCTATGCGCAACTTGATGAGATCCCGCCCGACGACGAACGGCGGCCCATCACCATCCGCCAGGTCGCCGATTCCCTGGGCCTGCCCTACGAAACCGTACGCCGCCGCGTGGTCGAAATGCTCAAGCGCGGCATGGCGGTCAAGGTCGGCCGCGAGGGGTTCATCGTACCCCTGGAGGCCCTGGCGCGCCCCGAGATCGTCAATGCGCTCAAGCGATCGCACACCAGCCTGCTGCGCATGCTCAAGGAACTGAAGAGCCTGGGCATCGAGGCGAACTGACGCGATGGCTCGGCGCGTCTGAAAAGACGATCCGCGACGATCGATCTAGCGGTTGACGACCTTGACGATACGCTTCGAGGACGGCCGGCCGGCCACGCCCTGACCGGGCGCATAGGTGACGATCAGATCGCCGTTCCTCAAGGTCGCGTCCGGCCGGTCCCCCTCGGCCAGCAGCACCCGCCTCACCTTGGCCAGGATCGACCGGTCGCCCTTGCGCGCCAGGCGTTCAAACGCCTCGGCGGTGATCGTCGCGGACTCGGCGACCAGCACCGAGGTCTCCGGTCGGGCGTCCTGAACCGTTTCGAACGGCACCGACCGCTGGGCCGCGCGACTGGCGCGGCTGCTGGCCTGGCCCATGCGCTGAAACAGGGTGTTGATCGAGATGACCGCGGGCGGCTGGATCGACGGCGCCTTGCCCATCAGGGCGGCGGCGGCGCCGTTGGGATTCTCTTCGGTGAAGAGGGTCATGCCGCCCAGCTTGGTGGCGCGCAGAACCGGTTCGCCCATCTCGTTGCGATAGATGACGTCGCCGCGCGGGGCGGGCTGGGGCGACAGAACCCAGACCTCGGCGCTGTTCTCGAACTTCATCAGCGTCAGCGGCGAGGCGCGATCGAGCACGAAGGCGCTGCCGGTCTCGGACACATAGCGGGCGACGGGCGGGGGCGGCGGACGCCGCGAGGCGGAGAGGCTCCGATGACCCAGCAGCGCGTCCTTCAACGACTGCACCGCCTGTTGGGCTCCAGCCGGCGAAGCGATCGCGAGAATGGCGACCATCGCGAGGGCGGTCCTTGCCCCCCAGCCGCCGTTCAAAGCCATCGAACTCTTCATGGACCTGTCATGCCCGTCGACTAGGGCGAATCTTGGACAGCCACGCATGTCGACCACAGCCCGCAATCGCTCATCACCCCCTCGGGCCTGGGTTTCACGATGAAACACCCGGCGTCGTCCATCCTCGCGACGACGGCCCAGGCGCTGATCGCGCCCGGGCCGTCCGCGGTTTCGACGTGCGAAGGCGACCTCAGGCCGCCATATATTGCCCGCCGTTCAGGGTCAGGGTCGCGCCGGTGACAAAGCCCGCGCGCTCGCCGGTCAGGAACGAGACCATGTCGGCGATCTCCTCGCCCTTGCCCAGGCGGCCCACCGGGATGCCGGCGATGATCTGGGCCAGGACGTTTTCCGGCACGGCGGCGACCATCTCGGTGTCGATATAGCCGGGGCAGATCACATTGACCGTGACGCCCTTCTTGGCGTTCTCGAGCGCCAGGGCCTTGGTGAAGCCAATCAGGCCGGCCTTGGCGGCCGAATAGTTGGTCTGGCCCATCTGACCCTTCTGGCCATTGATCGAGCTGATATTGACGATCCGGCCCCAGTTGCGCTCGCGCATGCCCTCGATGACCGGTCGGGTCATGTTGAAGGCCGAGTCCATGTTGACGCGAATGACCTCCGACCACTGCTCATAGCTCATCTTGTGCAGCATGCCGTCGCGGGTGATGCCGGCGTTGTTGACCAGCACGTCGACCGGACCGAGTTCGGCCTCGACCCGCTTCACGGCGGCGGCGCAATCGTCGAACGAGCCGACATTGCCCTTCACCACCATCACGCCCAGGTCCTTGGCGCAGGCCGCGGCGGCCTCTTCATTGCCGGAATAGCCGGCCGCGACCTTCATGCCGTCGGCCACCAGTCGCTCGCAGATCGCGCGGCCGATGCCCCGGGTGCCGCCGGTCACGAATGCAACTCTTGTCATGTCTCTCTCCCGATCGTGTTCTTATGGTTCAAGCGATCAAGGCGTCGGAACAGCCGTCCGCCGCCTTGATCATGGTCAAAGGTCTGTTCAGACCGCCTCGACGCACATGGCCACGCCCATGCCGCCGCCGATGCACAGGGTGGCCAG
>JAHINZ010000252.1 GCA_018895795.1 Alphaproteobacteria bacterium | reverse complement strand
TGGAAATGGATCTCCGCCTCGACCAGATCGCCCACGCGTTCCAGCGCCTCTTCCAGGCCGCCCAGGCCGACAATGCACCAAGGGCAGGAGACGTCGGAGACGAAATCGATCTTCAGGGGCTTGGTCATGGGCGGGGTCCACAGGCGATGAGCCTACAGATATAGGCGCCGCGCCGGCCAGATCCACCCTCACCCTGGGTAAGCGGAGACGCGCCGCATCACAGCGGGCGAGCGGTCCCCGACACGCGAATGCTTGAGCCGGGTTCAGCCGAGATTTGAACGTGCAGCCGTGACCGCATGCCCATGTCTTCGCCCTGCACGATGTCGACGGCGCCGTCGTGCGGCCAGCCCAGGTCGCGGAGGTATCCTCCGAAGGCCGCCGCCGCCGCACCCGTGGCGGGGTCTTCGTAGACGCCGCCGACGGCGAACGGGTTTCGGGTGTGGAACAGCCGGGGCGTCTCAGCGAAGACCAGGCTGATCGTCACGAGGCCCGCCCGCGCCATGACTTCGCGACCGGCCTCCAGATCGTAGCGCATCGCCGCCAGCCGCCGCCGGCTCTTGAGCGCCAGGACGAGGTGGTTGGCCCCGGCATGGGCCAGTCCTGGCGGGAGGCTGGGGTCCAGATCATCTCCGGAAAGCGAAAACAGGGTCAGGGCTTCATCGACGATCCTCGACGCGGCCGGCGCGCTGCGCGTGGGCGGCGACTGGAGGGAAGCCTCGATCAACGGGCCCGACCGTCGTCCCTCCACAGTGATGGCGCCGTCGTTGAGCTGCAGCGCGAAAACCCCGTCTCCCACCCTCTGGGCCAGCGCCGCGCCCAGCGCGATGGTGGCGTGACCGCAGAACGGAACCTCCACCTCGGGCGCGAAATACCGCACTCTCCACTGGTCGCCGGCGGGGACGACGAACGCGGTCTCGGAGTAC
Source organism: Alphaproteobacteria bacterium (assembly GCA_018895795.1). GTDB lineage: Bacteria > Pseudomonadota > Alphaproteobacteria > Caulobacterales > Caulobacteraceae > Caulobacter. The sequence goes on along the minus strand of JAHINZ010000252.1, from coordinate 13,694 downwards.
CCGACCTCCGCCGCGATCGCCTGCATGGCCGCGGCCTCGGGCATGGCGTCGGCGATGACCACGCCGGCGGGATTTCCCCCTGTGTCGCCATCCGAGAAGGCGGCAAATCGCTGGATGTTCATTGGCTTCCCCTGACCGCTACTGTTTAGCCCCGTTATAAAACGGGTGGAAGCCGAGTGTCGGCGACCGCCTCCCATGTGCATGCCGGGATCCCAAGCCACCCGCTTTTCGACGTTCCCCAATGCCCGTTGAGCGCGCCGGATCTGCCGGGCGTCGAGGCCTAGACTCGGGGGCCGCCGGCGCTTCGTGGCGGGCGTGCAACAATTCGACCGCGAAATGACCCTAGTCGCGCCGTTGCAAAGCCCGGTTCGCCGCCCAATCTATAACTCGACGCGGACAACCCGGTTACCCCCCCCGATCGGCCCCAGCGTCCTCCAAGCGCAACGCTCGTGCTCCCCCCGGCACGGGCGTTGTTCGCGTTTGGGAGCGGGCGATTAGCCCACCTTCACGCCCGTCATCGAGATCGCCGCGAACACGTCGTCGGTGAAGAAGCTGACCGGCTCGTCCGGGCCCTGAGCGCCCAGCACGTAGAGCAGGGGCAGATAGTGCTCGGCGCTGTTGATCGCGGCGTCCGCGTCCGGGCCCAGGCTTTCCCAGTCGATCAGCGGGTCGTGGTCGCCGGCCAGGATCAGGGCCTTGGCCTTGTCATTGAAGCGCTCGGCCCAGGGCAGGGTCTCGGGGCGGCGGAAGTCGATGGCGCGCAGATTGTGGACGATGTCGCCGCTGCCGATCAGCATCACCCCCTCGTCGCGCAGGGCCGACAGGCGGCGGCCGGCCTCATAGTGCCAGCGGTTGGAGCGGCCGCGATCCAGGCTGATCTGCACCACCGGAATGTCGGCCTGCGGATACATGGGCCGCAGCACGCTCCAGGCCCCGTGATCCAGACCGCGGGTCGGATGCTGCATCACCGGATCGGGCGAGAGCAGGGCGCCGATTCTCAGCCCCAGGGCGGGATCGCCGGGCGCATCATAGCGGACATCGAACAGCGCCTGCGGAAAGCCGCCGAAATCGTGGATCGTTTCGGGCGCCGTCGCGGCGCTGACGGCGGTGGCGCCTTGCGTCTCCCAATGGGCGCTGACCATGGCGATGGCGCGCGGGCGTGGCAGGTCGCGGCCCATCTGGGCCCAGGCCTGGCTCCAGGGATTGTCCTCGATGGCGTTCATCGGCGAGCCGTGACCAAGGAACAGGGCGGGCATACGGGTCATGAGACGTTCTTTCGAAACAGTACAAGTTACAGATAGGCGGCGCGTCGCCTTGCCGCAAGGTGATGCGACGCGATGGCTTTTCCGGCGCGGCGGGCTTTGTTAAGGCCATGGGGTGACCGCTCCCGCTCCCCCGTCCGACGCGCCCCCAGAAGCGCCGCCCGTCGCCACAACCGTCATGGATCTGACGGCGCGGGCCCGCGTTCATCGGGCGGTGCGCGGCGGGGCGCTGGACTTCCTGCGCTTCCTGGCCTCGCTGCTGATCGTCCTCTACCACTATGGGGCCGAGGGGCCGATGCGGCTGGAGCGCTTCCATCCGGTGTTCGCGCGCGGTTTTCTGGCCACCGACTTCTTCCTGATCCTGTCGGGCTATGTGCTGGGGCGGGCCTATGGCGCCTCGACCCTGTCGGGAAAGATCACACCGGCCCGTTTCTGGCTGCGCCGCGCCGCCCGGGTCTGGCCCGGACACCTGATGGTGCTGGCGACCATGGCCCTGCTGGTGCTGGTGCTCAACACCCTGGGCACCGACGCCCACAAGCCCTCGCGCTTCGCCTGGGATCAGCTGCCGGTTCAGGCCCTGCTGATCCACGCCTGGGGCGTGCCCAGCGACGGCTGGAACCTGCCCAGCTGGTCGCTGTCGGCCCTGATCGTCTGCTATGCGATCTTCCCGTTCCTGTGGCGGGCGGCCGACAAGGTGCGGCATCCGGCCCTGCTGCCATTGATCGGCGCGGGGGTGCTGATCGCGTTCGAGGTGATCAGCCGGCTGGGCTTCCGCCACGCCCTGGCCGACATGCCGCTACAGTTCGGGGTGGTGCGGGCCCTGCCGCTGTTCGTTCTGGGCGTCTGCCTGGCCCGGGCGGTGGATATGAACTGGCCCTCGGAAAAGGCCGCCCGGATACTGATGTATGGCGGCGTGGCGGTGCTGGTCGGCTGGCAGTTCATCGACCGCTACGCCTTGTCCGACGTGCTCTATTTTGACCTGCCCTGCCTGGTGGCCATCGCTTGCATCATCCTGGGCGCCGGCCGCCTGCCGGTGAAGACGCCCAGCGCCTGGATCGAGCAGGCGGCCAAGCTGTCCTTCGCCCTGTTCATCACCCACATCCTGGTCGGGGTGATCTATTGGAGCGCCGTCCACAAACTGATCGAGACCGTGCGGATCGGCATCGGCTGGCAGTGGCTGATGTGGCTGGCCGGCTTTCCCCTGGCCTATGGCGCGGCCTGGCTGTTCCACACCTTTGTCGACCAGCCCCTGCAGGACCGGCTGGCGCCGTGGCTGCGGCGTTAGGGCGTCTGGGCCGACAGAAACGCCGATAGTCCCGCCGCCAGGGCCGGGTCCATCACCGCCGACAGGTGGTCGCCCGTCGTGCGGACCGCCCGCGCGTTTGTGAGCATCGCCGCCAGGCCCTCGGCCGAGCCATTGTCGTCGTCATCCTGGCCGGCGATCACCAGGGTCGGGATGGCGATGGCGCGCAGTTGCGCCTCAGAGGTGGCGACAAACGAGGTCAGAACGCCCAGCATCGCCGCGGGGACCAGGCCGCTGGCCGCCATCATCGCCTGCACCCGCCGGCCGGCGCGCGGGTCCCGGGCGGCCTCGCCGTGGCGGATCGAGTCCTCGAACATCGCCGCCCGCGCGCCGGCGGCCAGCAGGCCGCTATCGCCCATGCCGCCCAGGGCCAGTCTGGCCGGCCGGGCGCCGCGGGTGACCATCCGCACCGCCGTCCGCGCGCCCAGCGAGTAGCCGACCAAGTCATAGTCGGTCAGGCCCAGATGGGCGATCAGCGCCTCCTGGTCGGCGGCCAGGACATCAGAGGGCCAGGCGGCCGGGTCGATCGGCGCGGCCGAGTGTCCGTGTCCGCGCAGGTCCGGCGCGATCACCTGACGACCGGTCGCGGCCACCGCGGCGGCGATGCCGGGCGCGAACCAGTTGAACTCGGCATTGGCCAGAAAGCCATGCAGCATCAGGGTCGGCCGGCCCTGACCCAGGGTGCGCCAGGCGATCTCGACGCCGTCGAAGCTTTTGAAGCGTTGCTGCTCGGTCATGGGCCCATCCTTTCAGGCCCCGCGTTAGGCGTCCAGCGTCTCGCCCCAGCGTCTCACCCCAGCGTCTCACCCCAGCGTCTCGCCCCAGAGTCTCGCCAACGTCACGCCGGCGCGCTAACACCTTTCGCATGACCCGTATGATCCCCCTGCAAGGCGTCGAGAACCTCCGCGACTATGGCGACTACGCCGCCGGCGTCGGCCGTCTGAAAAAGGGCGTGCTGTATCGCGCCGCCCATCAGGCCCAGGCCACCGATGAGGACCTGGCGGCCCTGGCCGGCCTGAACCTGGCCACCGTGGTCGATCTGCGCCGTCCCAACGAACGCGAGCGCGATCCGTCGCGGCGCTGGGCGGGCTTCGCCGCCGAGGTGATCGAGAACGACATGGGGGCGGTGGACGATCCCTGGCACACCTTCCTGCACAGCTCCGACCTGTCTGTGCAGTCGATCCGCGACTACATGGTCGAGTATTATCGCCGCCTGCCGTTCAAGGAACGGCACATCGACCTGTTCAGCCGCTACTTCCGGGCGCTCGCCGAGGGCAGGGGTCCGGTGCTGATCCACTGCGCGGCCGGCAAGGACCGCACCGGCGTGCTGGCGGCCCTGACCCACCACGTGGCCGGGGTGGCGGACGACGACGTCATCGACGACTATCTGCTGACCAATGACGAGGCCCGCTTCCTGCGGCTGGGCCCCAAGTTCATCGCGGTGATCGAGGAGGCCACCGGCCGGCGGCCGTCGGAGGCGGCGATCCGCGCCGCCATGGGCGTTGAGGCCGACTATCTGGCCGCCGCCTTCGCGGTGATCAAGGCGCAGCATGGGTCGCTGGACGGCTATCTGGAACAGGCCGTCGGGCTGGACGCCGAGACCCGCGCGGCCGTTCGGGCGCACATCCTGGCCTGACCCCTCCGATCTTCCCAGCGTTCGGGCGCGCGCTTCGCGCGGCCGGCGGGCCGGGCAATTGTGTGGTGACAAACGCTTGTTTAACCGCCACGCTCCCCGCCAAGCGACCGCGTAAGACGGCGCTCTGGATAGGGTAGGGCATGAGCGAACTCACAGGCACGCCGCCGGGTTTGGCGGAGGTCGCGACCGATGGCGGCCTGATGGAGGTCGGCAAGCCCAAGAGTCTGTCGAAGGGCGCCTGGAGCTGGGTGCTGCATCAGGGCTCGCGCGACGCCTATGTCGTGTTGATCACCATCTATATTTTCGCACCCTATTTCTCGCGCGTGCTGATCGGCGATCCGGTCAAGGGCCAGGCCACCGTGGCCGGCATCGCCACCACCTCCGGCCTGCTGACCGCTCTCACGGCGCCGCTGCTGGGGGCCTCGATCGAGCGCTATGGCCCGCGTAAGTCGTTCCTGGCCGCCGTGCTGGCGATCATGGTCCCGCTGCTGCTGATGCTGTGGTTCGCCAAGCCCGATCACGGCCTGCCGGTGGCCCTGGTCGGTCTGGCCCTGATCGTGCTGGGCGTGGTCTATAATTGGGGCGACGTGCTGAACAACTCGCTGCTGGCCCGGGCCGGCGAGCGCGGGCAGGAGCCGCTGCTGTCGGGGCTGGGCTACGCCATGGCCAATGGCCTGTCGGTCAGTGTCCTGATCTTCGTGCTGTGGGGCTTCGTGCTGCCCGGTGTGGTGCATTGGCCCGGCGTGCCGGTCGCGCCGTTGTTTGGCCTGTCGACCGCCGATCACGAGCCCAGCCGGATTTCCGCGCCCCTGGCGGCGATTATCATGCTGCTGGGCGCGATCCCGTTCTTCCTGTGGACCCGCGACGCCCCGCGCACGGGCCGCTCGATGCTCCAGAGCCTGGCCGACGGGATCCGGCTGCTGCGTGACACCTTCGGCAACCTGAAGGGCCATGCCGATATCGCCCGGTTCCTGGGCGCGCGCATGCTCTATTGCGACGGCATGACCGCCTTGCTGATCTTCAGTGGCCTGTTCGCGGCCGGCCTGATGCGCTGGGGCGCGCTGGAGATGCTGGCCTATGGCATCACCCTGAGCCTGTTTGGCGTGATGGGCGGGTTACTGGCGCCGTGGCTGGACAAGGCCGTGGGGCCGCGCCGGGCGGTGCAGCTGGAGATCTTCGGCTGTCTGATCATGCTGATCGGCGTTCTGGGCATGGGCCGCGACAAGATTCTCTATTTCTGGCCCTACGACGCGGCGGCCCACGCCCCGGTGTGGGATGGACCGCTGTTTCGCACCCTGCCCGAGGTGATCTATCTGGGCCTGGGCACGCTGATCGCCGTCTGCGTCACCGCCCAGTACGCCTCCAGCCGCACCCTGCTGGTGCGCTTGGCGCCGCACGACCGGATGGCGGCGTTCTTCGGGCTGTTTGCCTTGTCGGGCACGGCGACGGCCTGGTTCGGCTCGCTGCTGGTGGCCCTGGCCACCAAGATCTTCCAGAGCCAGATCGCCGGCTTCGTGCCGATCATCGGCCTGCTGCTGGTGGGGGCGATCGGCCTGTTCTTCGTCAAGGGCGGGCGTAGCGAGGCATAGGGCGAGCCGGCCGCCCCTCCCTTCGCGCCGGCTATGGTGTATCACCCCCGCCATGCGCTGTGTCGCTTTCCTAAACGCCCCCTGGCGCGAGCCGGTCTGGGCCCTGCAGCCGTTTCGGGACGAAGCCTTTGCCTGCGCCCTGTTGTCGGGCGGCGGCCAGCGGTGGTCCTATCTGCTGCGCGCGCCCGAGACGGTTCTGACCCTCGACGCCGCCGATCCGCGCGATCCGTTCGCGGCCCTGGCGGCGCTGCTGGGGCCGCGTTCGCCGACCGATCCTGAGGGTCCGCCGTTCCAGGGCGGGGTCATCGGCCTTGGCGCCTACGAGCTGGGCGACCGGGTGGAAGCGCTGGGCCTGGGCCGCACCGCCTGGCCCGACCTGACCTGCGCCCGCTATCTGTCCTTGCTGGCCTTCGACCATGTCGAGCGTCGGGTGGTCGCCGTCGGACGCGGCGACACACACGCGGCGGCCGCCGACCGGGCGCGCTCGGCCCTGGCCTGGCTGGACGCGCCGATCGCCGCGCGGCCGCCGATCACGGGCGCGCTGTGCGCTTCCCTGCGCGTCACGGACGGCGCGGCCTATGAGGCCGCCGTCGCCCAGGTGGTCGAACGCATCCTGGCCGGCGAGATCTTCCAGGCCAATATCGCCCGCGCCTGGACCGGGCGGCTGGCGGGCGAGGCCGATCCCTTCGACCTGCTCCTCCGCCTGCGCGGCCAGAGCCCGGCGCCGTTCGCGGCCTATTGGCGACTGGAGGACCGGGCCTTGGTCTCCAACTCGCCCGAGCGGTTCCTGAGGGTGACGGGCGAGACCGGCGCGATCCAGGCCCAGCCGATCAAGGGCACGCGGCCACGCGGCGCCACGCCGGGTGAGGACGCCGGCCTGGCCGCCGAGCTGCTGGCTAGCGCCAAGGACCGGGCCGAAAACCTGATGATCGTCGATCTGATGCGCAATGACCTGGCCCGGGTCAGCCCGCCCGGCAGCGTCAAGGCGCCCGAGCTGTTCAAGGTCGAAACCTTCGCCAATGTGCATCACCTGGTCTCCACCGTGACCGCCCAGCTGGGGCCGGGTCTGGGGGTGGCCGACCTGCTGCGGGCCACCTACCCGCCGGGCTCGATCACCGGCGCGCCCAAGGTCCAGGCGATGAAGATCATCGCCCAATTGGAGCCGCCGCGCGGGCCCTATTGCGGGTCGCTGTTCTGGGCCGGCTTTGACGGCGGCTTCGATTCCAGCGTGCTGATCCGCACCGTGGGTCTGGAGCGCGACGGCCCGGACCAGGACAAGGGCGGGTGGCGGCTGGAGGCCAGGGCCGGGGCCGGGATCGTCGCCGACAGTGATCCCCAGGCCGAGCGGCGGGAGACCGAGGCCAAGATCGCCGCCCTGCTGCGGGCGCTCACTCAGCCCCTGACGGAGACGGCGACATGATTCCCCTGAACGATCGCGGCCTGCTGCTGGGCGACGGCCTGTTCGAGACCATGCTGGCGGTCGATGGAACCGTGGCGATGATCGATGCGCATCTGGCGCGTATGGCGGCGGGCTGCGTCGCCCTGGGCTTGCCCGCTCTGGACCGTGACGCCGCCCGCGCCCAGGGCCTGGCCGCCGCGCCCGCCGCGGGCCGCGCCGCCGTGCGCCTGACCCTGACGGCCGGGTCGGGCGGTCGGGGCCTGGAGCGTCCGGTCACCGTCTTTCCCCGGCTGATCGCCGTCGCCGCCCCGTCGCCCGTCGTCGACACGCCCGCCGCCCTGGTCATCGTCGCCGTTCGCCGCAACGAGGGCTCGCCGGCCGCCCGGTTCAAGACCCTGGCCTATCTGGACAACGTCCTGGCGCGGGCCGAGGCCCGGGCGGCCGGGGCCGACGAGGCGGTGATGCTGAACAATCGCGGCCAGCTGGCCTGCGCGGCGGCGGCCAACCTGTTCTGGATCGAGGGCGACCGCCTGATCACCCCGGCTCTGGACTGCGGCGTGCTGGCCGGGATCACCCGCGGCCGGGTGCTGACCCTGGCCCGCGACCTGGGAATCGAGGTGCTGGAAGTGGCCGCCGGCCGCGAACGGCTGGAGGCCGCGGACGGGGTGTTCCTGACCAACAGCCTGATCGGCGTTCGGCCCGTGTCGCGCCTGGGCGAGCGAACCCTGGCGGCTCACGCCCTGACCGAACGGCTGGGCGCGGGGTTTCGCTAGATCTCGCCGACCCCATGGCGAGGTTACCGACTGAGCCTGAAAGAGAAACAGGTTCCGCCTTCCTGGGCCCTGTGCCCAGGACCCATGTCGGCGGCGGGCTCTGATTTTGGAGTCCTGCGGAGCTGAAAGTCCCAGAGTGCGGACCCCACTCAGCGGTCCCTGGATCATGGATCCTGGGCACAGGGCCCAGGAAGGCAAGGCTTTGGGATGACCTGAAGCCGAAACACGACACGGGGAGGAGCGCCCCCTAGCCCGCGACCCGCAACACCGTCTCGGACTTGCGGGGCCGCAGATAGAAGGTGCGGTTGAAATTGAGCGTGGACGGCAGGACCAGCTTGATCGGCGAGCTGTAGCCATAGCTGGCCTTGGCCATGACCACGCTCTGGCTGGCGGGCAGGACGCCGACGGGCACCACTCCCGAGGCCAGCACCGCGCCCTTGGCCGGGCAGTCTGGATGATTGTTGTTGTTCTCCGACCAGTCGACCGTGTCCTTGCCGGTGGCGTCCGAACTGACATTGACCAGGCACATCCGCAGGGTCGTGGTCGGGAACGGCGCCATGATGACGGCGCCGATCGTGAAGATGTCGGTCCTGCGCGCGTCGGTCAGCTGGGGACTCTGGGCCACCAGGTCACCGATCGTCGAGGCGAGATGGCTCAGGCGACGCTGGGCCATCATCGCCTGGCTCAGCTCGGCCATCCCGCAATAGAACAGGATCATCACCGGGGCGATCAAGGCGAACTCGACCGCCGAGACGCCGCGATGGTCGCGCCAGAAGCCGCTGAGCCGGCCGGGGCGGCGACCGTTCAGGCCGAGGTGAGCGTTCAATTGGTGGGACATGTCACGGGCGCCACGGTGTCTTCGGAATAGGGTTCGTTCGCGAAGGCCGCCGCCGCGGTGACCATGCGCTTGCCGTTGGCGGTCTGCAGACCGGTCTGCAGCAGCGGCGTGATCAGGGGCCAGTTGTAATAGGCGCGGACCAGCACGATCGAGCCCGGCCCGCCCGGATCCCAGCAGGGGGTCGTGGGCTTGGCGGCGTCGAGCGCCGTGCCGGAGGCCGAGAAGCCGGTAAAGGTGCGCACATCGATGCTGAGGGCGCTAGAACAGGCCGAGCCGATCCAACCCAACTCGCCGCACATGTCGGTCTTGAATGTGGCCGCGGTGCCGCCGGCGGTCTGCAATTGGCCGGTGCGGATCTCGCGGCTGGTGTCGCTCACCGCGTTTTCGAGGGTCACCGAGACCAGGGACACCAGGGCCAGCTCGATGATCGCGAAGACCAGGAGCAGGAAGGGGCCGGCGACGAAGGCGAACTCCACCGCCGTCGCGCCGCCGCGCGCGCGGGCGAACCGCGCGAGCAGGCGTTTGAGGCGTTTGACGCGGGGCAGTCGGGCGAGGTTCGCCATGACGCTTGGAGTCCGTTTCGACGCCGTCGGGCTAGACGGTCGCGGCATACTAGGTCCGACAGCCCTATCAGTCGTTTAACAGCGCGCCCCCGCGTGGGAGCGCGAGCCTTCAGGGCGCGGTCGAGCCGGTCTGGGCCGAGGTGATCCGGGTGCATTGGGCGCCGCAGGCATAGTTGGCCGCATTGGTCGCGCCGCGATAGACGGTGATCGCGCCGCCGCCTTCTTCCGAAACCAGGACTTGGCGATCCGCCAGCGGCCGCCCCGCCGCGTCGAAGGCCAGCAGGGAGGTGACGCCCGGGCGCTTGCCCAGGATCACCAGGGTGCGTTCGTTGACGACGCTGACATCGGCGACCAGCGGATCGCCGATCACGACGTCGCGAACCGGGCCGGCGAGAGTCAGGCGCGTGGCCTGGCCGGCGGAGACCGTCAGCTTTTCCGCCTGGGCGGGGACCGCCGCGAGGGCGAAAAGAGCGGCGAGGGCGAGCGGCAGGCGGCGCATGACGGTTCCAGTTCGATATCCGGGCAGGCCACAGACTGACTTTGAATGGTCAACAAAAGACTAAATCCCATCTGCCCGCGACAACTTGCGCGCCGTGGAAACCGTTGTTTTAAAAGGCTTTCGGCGACCTAAAGGTGGGTACAGTTAAGAATAGGTAATGGTAAATACAAATAAACCAAAAGAAAAACACCAGAAACTATTCCGCTGTTTACTGACCATTAAGCGAGGTGGGCGAAATTGATCGTGTTTTCGGGGGTCAGCAAGTCAACACGGCTTGAATACCTCAACATCAACCAACGATGATTTAGGAGATCAAGTCATGTCGAAGTTCTTCACCCGCTTTCTGAACGACGAATCCGGCGCCACGGCCATCGAATATGGCCTGATCATCGCTCTGATCGCCGTCGTCATCGTGACCGCGGTCACCACCCTCGGCACCAATGTCAAAGCCAAGTTCACCGCCGCCGCCACGGCCGTCGGCAGCTAAGCCTCGCGCTTTAGCCTCGAAAAAAGAGGGTCGAGACATCCGTCTCGGCCCTTTTTTCTTTCCGTGAGCGCGCTCAATCAGGTGTTGCGCTCGCTTCCGAAGATCTGGAGGACGACATGTCGAAATTTGTCACCCGTTTTCTGAACGATGAATCCGGCGCCACGGCCATCGAATATGGCCTGATCGTTACCCTGATCGCCGTCGTGATCATCACCGCCGTGACCACCCTGGGCACGAACGTGAAGGCCAAGTTCACCGCCACGAGCACCGCGATCGGCAGCTAAGCCAAAGCTTCGGCGTTCTGAAAAAAGGAGGGTCGAGACATTTGTCTTGGCCCTCTTTTGCGTTCGACTGGCGCGGACCACGCGCAAAACCGCGACGGGCGCGGGAAACCTTTGCTTCACCTGATCGTCCCAGAATGGGGCGTTCAACAAGGCGCTCCGCGATGCACGCTCTCCAGATCCTGCTGCTGCTGGTCTTTCCGGCCCTGGCCATCGTGGCCGCGCTGAAGGACGTCACCAGCTACACCATTCCCAACTGGATCTCGCTGGCCCTGGTGGCGGCCTTCCTTCCCGCCGCCGCCGTCAGCGGCGCGCCCCTTCCGGCGCTCGGTCTCTGCCTGGCCACCGGCCTTGGCGGCCTGCTCATCGGCATGGGCATGTTCGCGGCGGGCTGGATCGGCGGCGGCGACGCCAAGCTTTTCGCGGCCAGCGGCCTGTGGATCGGTTGGCCGGCGGCCTTGCCCTTCATGCTGGCCACGGGCCTGGCCGGCGGCGCCGTGACCATGGGCATCCTGGCCCTGCGCTCGGGCTGGCTGGAGCCGGTGCTGGCCGGAAGCCCGGCCTGGGTTCGCAAGCTGAGCGCCCAGGGCGGCGATATTCCCTATGGCGTGGCCATCGCGGTCGGCGCCCTGGCCACCTTCCCGCAAGGCGCTCTGGCCGCCGCCATTCTGGGCTGATCGTCGGGCGGCCCGCGTCAGCCTGTCGCGCGGATCGCTCACCGCCGAGACCCAAAACTTTAGCCGGTGTTAACCAAGCTCAAGCGACCATGGGGGCGGCCAGAACGGCCGTCTGACGAATCGCGCGCGCCGCCCTGAAGGGCAAATGCGAGCAACCCATCGCTTCTCGTCGCGAAAGCCTGTGACCGCGCAATGAATCCTGTTCGCCTGATGATCGTCCTGATCGCCGCTGTTTCCGCCATCGGCTTGGCCGTGGTGATGCAGCGCGCGCTGGGCGGCAAGCCCGCTGCCGCGCCGTCGGCCGTGGCCATGGCCGCGCCGGTTGCGGGCAAGCCCATGACCCAGGTCCTGGTGGCCAAGCGCGACCTGGCCATCGGCGTGCGTCTGACCGGCGACGACGTCACCTGGCAGGCTTGGCCGACCGAGGCCGTCAACGCCGCCTTCATCACCAATGGCGCGGCTCTGCCCCAGCCGCAGGGCGCGGCCAAGGCGACCGCCGCCATGGCCAACGCGGCCAATGACATGATCGGCGGCGTTGATCCGGCCAAGGCCGTCGAGGGCGCGATCGTCCGCGACCCGATCCTGACCGGCGAACCCATCACTCCCCGCAAGATCGTTCGCGGCGGAGACGGCGGCTATCTGTCGGTCGTTCTGTCGCCGGGCAAGCGCGCCATGGCGGTGCCTGTCACCTCGGAGACCGCCGTGGGCGGCTTCATCCTGCCCGGCGACCGGGTCGATGTCCTGCAGACCCGTGACCTCGTCGGGCGTGACGGCGACAGCGGCATGGGCAAGGTGACGATCGCCGAAACCATCCTGCAGAACGTCCGGGTCCTGGCCCTGGACCAGAGCACCGCGGCCGAAAAGGACGCCAAGTCCATCGTCGCGGCCACCGCCACCATCGAGGTCAGCCCCGCCGACGCCGAGGTCTTGACCAAGGCCAAGGCGACCGGCCCGGTCACCCTGGCCCTGCGCGCCTATACCGACCTGGGCGGGCCCTCCGGCGCCGTCCCCGGTCGCGGGGCGAAAATCGCCCAGGACGACAGCGTCGTTCGCGTCAATCGCGGCGGTCAGACCACCAGTACGGCGGTGCGCCCATGAGGAGCTCGAACATGATCCGTCGGCTCGTCACCGCCCATCTCGCCGGTCTTCTGGCCCTCAGCGCGGCCGCGCCGGCCCTCGCCGACGGCCCCGTCGGCGGCTCGCACACCTATCGCGCCGCGCCCCGCGTGGTCCGCCCGCCGACGCCGGTCGCCGTCGCCCCGATCGCGCCGCCGGCCGAACAGGTGCTGAGCATCGACCTGACCGCCGGAACCGGCGCCCGGGTTGTCGACCTGCCGCTGGGCAAGTCGGCGATCATCGAATTGCCGGTCGATGTCCGCGACATGCTGGTCACCAACCCGTTGGTGGCCGATGCGGTGCTGCGCAACCCGCGCCGGATCTATCTGCTGGGCCTGGCCGCCGGAACGACCGACGCGGTGTTCTTCGACGACGCCGGCCGCAAGATCCTGCAACTGAATATCCGGGTCGCGCAGGACACCGGCCTGCTGGCCTCGACGTTGCGCAATGTGCTGCCCAGCGGAACCATCCAGGTCGCCCCGCTGAAGGACAGCGTGATCCTCAGCGGCGTCGTGATGAACGCCGCCGACTCCGAGAAGGCCTCGCGGATCGCCGCCCAGTTCGTGTCCTCGCCGGACAAGGTGCTGAACATGCTCAGCATCGCCGGCAAGGATCAGGTGATGCTGCAGGTCCGCATCGTCGAGGTGCAGCGCAATGTCATCAAGCAGTTGGGCGTCGACCTGAACGCCGTGCTCGGCCAGCTGGGCGAAACCCAGTACAGCTTTGGGCTGTCGCCGACCTTCGGGGTCAACGGCTCGCTGCTGGGCGGCATCACCGGCGGCTACAAGATGGACACCACCCGGCAGCCGGTCATGCAGACCCCCTGCACGGGTCCGGGCTGGGCCGCCGGCGCCCTGTGTCCCGTGGTCGTGCGCTCGGGCGGTAATTCCGACGCGGCGACGATCAGCAACACGGCCGGCGATCCCGGCCTCAACTCCGCCAAGGGCATGATCCAGGCGTTCGAGCGGGTGGGCCTGGTGCGCACCCTGGCCGAACCCAACCTGACCGTGCTGTCGGGCGAGTCGGGCACCTTCCTGGCCGGCGGTGAATTCCCGGTCCCCATCGGGTCCGACGCGAGCGGCAAGATCTCCATTGAATTCAAGCCCTATGGCGTGGGGCTGGGCTATACGCCCGTGGTGCTGTCGGGCGGTCGGATCTCGCTGAAGCTGTCGACCGAGGTCTCCGAGCTATCCAGCCTGGGGGCCTATTCGGTCACCACCGGCTCCAGCACCCTGACCGTGCCGGGCCTGACGGTGCGCCGGGCCGAGACC
>JAHINZ010000019.1 GCA_018895795.1 Alphaproteobacteria bacterium | reverse complement strand
GCCCAGGGCGAAAAGGCCCGGATAGGGGCCCTTGCCGGTCCGGTAGAGGCACCAGTCATCGTCCTTCTTGCAGTCGCCGTCGAAGGCGGCCTTCTTGTCGGGATCGATCACCGCGTACATCGCCGGGCGGTTCTTGTTCTGCGCCCCGAGTTTTTCGTCGCAGGCCGCCCGCTGCGCCTTGGTCAGGGCCAAGGCGTCGGCGTTGCGGCAGCCTATGCCGTCGCGGGCCGCCTGACGCAGACCGTCGCCGCCGCCGGTCAGCTCGCGCGCCTTGAAGCCAGGCGGGGCGATGACGCCGGCGGGGATGCTGGTCGGGGCGGCGGACGCGGAGGAGTCCGGGGCGACGGACTTGGCCGGCGCGGCCGGCGTCCTGGCCGGAACAGGCGACGCGGCGTCGGGCTTGGTCGGTCGCGGGATCGGTTCGGTCGGAGGCGAGGGTGCGAACAGCGCGACGCTGAGGGTCGGCGGCTCGACCAGCGGCGGCATGACGGGAACGCCGGCCACCAGAGCGCTCAGCACCAACCCATGGGCCAGGGCCGAGGCCAGCAGAATCCAGGGGCCCACGCTCTTGGGTTTCCGCCGAGGCGGCGGCGCGCGGGCGATCAGGGCGAGGCTCGCCGGCATGCGTGTCTGTCTCGCCCTGTTGCGTCCGCCCCGCAGATAGGTCGGCGGTGCGGCGCAAGCATGGCCGCTACGTCACGGGGCTGAAATGAAAAGGGCCCGGCGTCGCCGCCGGGCCCTCTCATCGGTCAGTCGCGCGCCGGGATCAGGCGGCGGCCTTGGTCTTGACGCCGAAGCGGCTGTAGAAGGTTTCGCCCTTTTCAGCCATTTCGCGCAGCAGCTTCGGCGGCGTGAAGCGCGTGCCGAACTTCTGGGCCAGGGCGTCGCAGCCCTCGACGAAGGCCTTGAGGCCAATGCCGTCGATCATGCTGACGGGACCGCCGGTCCAGGGCGCGAAGCCCCAGCCCAGGATCGCGCCGACATCGGCTTCGCGCGGATCGACGATGACGCCTTCCTCGAAGCAGCGGGCGGCTTCCACGGCCTGGCGATAGAGGAGGCGCGTACGGATCTCCTCGATCAGGGCCGCGTCGGCGTCCTTGGTCTTGACGGGCATCAGGTCGGCGAGGCCCGGCCAGATGCGCTTCTGGCCGTTCTCCGGATAGTCGTAGAAGCCCTTGCCGTTCTTGCGGCCCAGGCGACCCAGTTCGACCACCATCTTTTCCAGGACGGGGGCGAAGGGGCGCTCCTCGTACTTGTCGCCGAGGTCCTTCTTGGTCTGCTCGCCGATCTTGTAGGAGAGGTCCAGGGCGACGTCGTCGTTCATCTCCAGCGGACCGCGCGGCATGCCGGTGGCGCGGCCGACATTGTCGATGATGGCGGGGGCGATGCCCTCGGCCATCATTTCCAGGCCTTCCTGCACGAAGGTGCCGAAGCAACGCGACGTATAGAAGCCACGGCTGTCATTAACGACGATCGGGGTCTTCTTGATCTTCAGGACGTAGTCGATCGACTTGGCCAAGGCCTCCTGCGACGTCTGTTCGCCCATGATGATCTCGACCAGGCCCATCTTGTCGACCGGCGAGAAGAAGTGGATGCCGATGAACGAGGCCGGACGCACCGAAGCCTTGGACAGGCCGGTGATCGGCAGGGTCGAGGTGTTGGAGCCGAAGATGGCGGTGTCGGCCAATTGGGCTTCCGCCTTCTTGGTGACGTCGGCCTTCACCTCGCGGTTTTCGAACACCGCCTCGACCACCAGATCCGAGCCCTTGACCAGCGCGTAGTCGGTGGTCGGGGTGATCAGGGCGAGGATCTTTTCGCCTTTTTCGGGACTTAGCTTGCCGCGCGAGACGGCCTTCTTGACCAGGCCTTCGGCGTAAGCCTTGCCCTTGTCGGCGGCTTCCTGCGTCTGGTCGATCAACACGCTCTCGATGCCGGCCATGGCCTGCACATAGGCGATGCCCGCGCCCATCATGCCGGCGCCCAGAACGGCGACCTTCTTGACGTCATAGTGCGGCACGCCAGTCGGACGGCCCGAACCCTTGCCCAGCTCCTGGAGGGAGAGGAACAGGGTGCGGATCATGCCCTTGGCCTGGGGCGTCATCATGGTCTTGAGGAAGTAGCGGGTCTCGATCCGCAGGGCGGCGTCGAACGGCACCTGGGTGCCCTCATAGACCGCCTTCATGATGTTCAGCTGGGCGGGATAGTTGCCATAGGTGCTCTTGCGCAGCATGGCGTTGCCCATCACGAACACCTGGCTGCCGCCGGGGCTGTAGGGGCCGCCGCCGGGCAGCTTGAAGTCCTTCTTGTCCCACGGCGCGACCGGGTCGCCCTTGGTCTTGACCCAGGTCTTGGCGGCCTCGACCACCTGATCGGCGGGCACGACTTCATGCACGACCTTGGCGGCGAGCGCCTCGGCCGGCTTCATCGACTTGCCTTCCAGCAGGTACGGCGCGGCGTTCATCACGCCCATCAGGCGCGGCAGCCGCTGGGTGCCGCCGGCGCCCGGCAGCAGGCCGACCTTGGCTTCCGGCAGGGCCAGCTGGATCTTGGGATTGTCGGCCACGACGCGATAGTGGCAGGCCAGGGTGATTTCCAGACCGCCGCCCATGGCCAGGCCATTGATGGCCGCGGCCACCGGCTTGCCGCAGGTTTCCAGGGCGCGGAACGCCTTGTTGAGGGCGAAGCCGGCCTCGAAGGCGGCCTTCAGCCCCTCTTCGCCGCCCGCCCCGCCGCCCAGGCCGCCGGAGCCGCCCAGTTCGCCCAGGTCGGCGCCGGCGCAGAAGCCGGTCGTCTTGCCCGAGGTGATGACCGCGCCCTTGATGTCGGCGTCAGTCTTGATGCGCTCGACGACGTCGCCGATTTCCTTGATCACCGAAGCGGTCAGGGTGTTCATCGTCCGGCCGGGCACGTCGAAGGTGACCAGGGCGATCCCGTCGCCGTCGACCTCGATCT
>JAHINZ010000018.1 GCA_018895795.1 Alphaproteobacteria bacterium | reverse complement strand
TGCTGGCCAGACCCGCCCGCCGTCGGCGTGGTGGGAGATCAAGGCGCGTGTTGGTCAAGTCTGACTCCGTGTCCTCCCCCTTCGCCTCCCCGGGAAACCGGACGGGGCGAGTTCTGGTAAGGCCTCAACAGGGCCGCCTGCCGGGACGCGGACGGATAACGATGGCGCGGAGCGAACGGCTTCGTCGAAACGGTAATTCCATTCCTTCTTCCGGACGTCGTCCGGACGCTCCGCAGCCCTTTCCATCCCTTCAGCGGTTTCCGCGTGAGGCGGAGAAGCCGTGTCCGCCGGACAGGCCGCGACCGGGCCATCACCCCTTCCCCAAGGCCCGCCCCAGGCCCTAGGCTGATCCCAACACGATAAAGGGAGCGCCGCGCATGTTACCGGGCCTGATGCAGACCACCCCGCTATTGATCAGCGGCATTCTGACCTACGCGGCCCAGGCTCATGGCGGGCGCGAGATCGTCTCCAAGCTGATCGACGAGCCGATCTGGCGCTATGACTATGCCGGCCTGGCCCGGCGCTCGGCCCAACTGGCCCAGGCGCTGAAGCGCCTGGGCGTTCAGTCCGGCGACCGGGTCACCAGCCTGGCCTGGAACACCCACCGGCATCTGGAGCTGTTCTACGCCGTGCCCGGGATCGGCGCGGTGCTGCACACCGCCAATCCCCGGCTGTTCGATGACCAGATCATCTACACGATCAATCACGCGGAAAGCGGCGTCCTGCTGTTCGACCGCAACTTCGCCGACCTGATCGAGCGCATCGCCCCCCACCTGACCACGGTGAAGACCTTCGTGATGCTGGCCGACGACGCCCGGACGATCCCCGGATCGGTGGGCGCGATCAGCTACGAGACCCTGATCGCCGAGGAGGCCGAAAGCCTGACCTGGCCCAGCTTCGACGAGAACGCCGGGGCCTTCCTCTGCTACACCTCGGGCACCACCGGCGATCCCAAGGGCGTGCTCTATTCGCATCGGGCCGTGGTGCTGCACGCCATGGCCGGCGGGCTCAACAGCGCCTTTGGCTTCACCGCCTTCGACGTGGTGATGCCGTGCTCCAGCCTCTATCACGCCACCGCCTGGGGCCTGCCCTTCACCGCCCCGCTGTGCGGGACCAAGCTTGTTTTGCCCGGCGACAAGATGGACGGCGCGTCGCTGCACGCCCTGATCCAGGACGAGGGCGTCACCTTCACCGGCGGCGTGCCGACCATCTGGACCATGTATCTGGCCTGGCTGGAGCAGACCGGCCAGCGGCCGGACACCCTCAAAAGGGTTGTGATCGGCGGCAGCGCCGTGCCGCGGGCCATGGCCGAGGCCTTCAAGCGCCTCTACGGCGTCAGCGTGCTGCAGATCTGGGGCATGACCGAGACCTGCCCGCTGGGCGTGGTCGCCACCCCCACCCCGGCCCTTGCCGCCCTGGGCGAAGAGGCCATGGACGAGGCGATCTGGACCCGCCAGGGCCGGCTGCAGTTCGGCATCGAGCTGAAGGTCGAGGCCGATGACGGAACCGACGCGCCGCGCGACGGCGAGACCTCGGGCGCGCTGAAGGTGCGCGGCCCCTGGGTGGTGAAGCGCTATTTCCGCCAGGACCAGGACGCTGCCCAGGACGACGGCTGGTTCGACACCGGCGACATCGCCACGCTGGACGACTACGGCTTCATGCGCATCACCGACCGCCAGAAGGACGTGATCAAGTCGGGCGGCGAGTGGATCAGCTCGATCGACCTGGAGAATTTCGCCGTCGGCTGTCCGGGCGTGAAGATCGCCGCCGTGATCGGCGTGCCGCATCCCAAATGGGAAGAGCGGCCGCTGCTGATCATCGAGGCCCACGAGGGCTGGGAACTCACCAAGGCCGCCGTGCTGGACTATCTGGCCCCGCACATCGTCAAATGGTGGACCCCCGACGACGTGGTCTTCGCCCCCGTGCCCCTGACCGCCACCGGCAAGATCGACAAGAAGGTGCTGCGCGCGGCCTGGAAGGGGCATTTGCTCGGATGATCAGCCGCGAAAGCCCGGCCATGGGACCTATGCCCTATCGGACCGCCGACACCGGCCGCGCCATTCAGAGGCCATGATGCCTGACCCCACGACCCGCGGCGCGATGACCTTGCCCAAGTCCCTGCCCCGCCTGATCGCGGCGGCGGCCGGTGTGCTGGTGCTGCTGGGCGGGCTGACGTTCTGGACCGCCATGGCCTACGAAGCCCGGCTGGATGCGGTCCGGCACAGTCTCGACGTGCAGCGTCGCCTGGCGTCGGTGTTGTCGACCATGCAGGAGGCCGAGACCGGCCAGCGCGGCTTTCTGCTCACTGGCCGGCCCGCCTATCTGGCGCCCTATAACCGCGCCAAGGCGCGCCTTCCCGGCGAGATCGCCCAATTGACCACGCTGCTGTCCGACAACCCCCGGCAGCGCAGCGACGCGGACGCCCTGCGGCCGCTGATCGTCGCCAAGTTCCTGGAACTGGACCAGAGCGTCGCTCTGCGCCGCGCCGGCCAGGCCCAGATCGCCATGGCCATGATGCGCCAGGACACCGGCCGTCAGACGATGGAAAAGCTGCGCGCGGTGATCGCGCGGATGGGCGAGACCGAGGCGCGGGTGCTCGAGACCCGGTCCCGCGCCAGCCTCGCCTACGGTTATGGAATGTTCAGCCTGCTGATCGCTCTGGTGCTGTCGGTGCTGGCGTTTCTGATCGTCGGCCTGTTCCGCGCCCGCCAGACGGCCCGCGCGCTGGAAAGCTCGAACCGCGAGGCGCTCGCCGCGACCCGGCGCCTGCAGGACGAGGTGGCCGAGCGCGTCAACGCCGAGGACCGTATCCGCCAGATGCAGAAGATCGAAGCGGTGGGACAGCTGACCGGCGGCATCGCCCACGACTTCAACAACATGCTGGCGGTGATCATCGGCAATCTCGAACTGGCCCAGCGCCGCGCGGACGATCCGGCCCGGCTGGCGACCGCCCTGGGCCACGCGCTGGACGCCGCCGCGCGGGCCGCCGCCCTGACCAAGCGGCTGCTGGCCTTTTCGCGTCAGCAACCGCTGGAGCCCCAGGTGCTGGATCTCAACAAGACCGTCGCCGGCATGTCGGAACTGCTGCGGCGCACCCTGGGCGAGACGATCCGTATCGAGACCGTGCTGGCGGGCGGCCTGTGGCGCGCCTTCGTCGATCCCAGCGAGATCGAGAACGCCATCATCAATCTGGCGGTCAACGCCCGCGACGCCATGCCGGACGGCGGACGGCTGACCATCGAGACCGCCAACGTCCATCTGGACGATCTCTACGCCGACCAAAACCCGGAAGCCAAGGCCGGCCAGTATGTGATGATCTGCGTCAGCGACACGGGAACGGGCATGCCCGCCGAGGTGATCGCCAAGGCCTTTGATCCCTTCTTCACCACCAAGCCGGTCGGCAAGGGCACGGGCCTGGGCCTCTCCCAGATCCATGGCTTCATCAAGCAGTCCGGCGGCCATGTCCGGATCTATTCGAAGGCCGGCGAGGGCACGACGATCAAGCTTTACCTGCCACGCCGCCATGGCGAGGACACCCCCGCCGCCCCGGCCCTGACCGCGGTGTCGGCGATTGTCGCGCAGGGATCGCCCGACCGCCTGATCCTGGTGGTCGAGGACGAGGAGAACGTCCGCCGCGTCAGTGTGGAGACCCTGCGCTCGCTGGGCTACACCGTCCGCCACGCCGCCGACGGCCCTTCGGCCCTGGCCCTGCTGGACGAGCTGGGGACGGTGAGCCTGCTGTTCACCGATATCGTCATGCCCGGCATGACCGGCCGCCAGCTGGCCGACGCGGCCCAGGCCCGGCAACCCGCGCTCAGGGTGCTGTACACCACCGGCTACACCCGCGACGCCGTCGTCCATAACGGCGTGATCGACCCGGGCGTGGCCCTCTTGCCCAAGCCGTTCACGGTCAACCAACTGGCGGCCAAGGTCAGCGCCGTGCTGAACAAGGTCTGAGGCCCTTGCGGTCCGAAGGCGCCGGTTCGAACCGCATGGGCGCGACGCCGCCTAGACCGTCAACCTCGGCGTTCGCTGTCGAGATGGGCCATCATCGCCTCGGCGTAGCGGGTCCCGGCCGCCGCGTCCTTGGGTACGGCCGCCTCGATGGCGGCCAGGTCCGCGGCGGAAAGTGTGACCTGCAGCGCGCCAAGGGCCTCGGTCAGGCGGTCGCGGCGGCGGGCGCCGATCAGCGGGACGATGTCATCGCCGCGCGAGGCCACCCAGGCGATGGCGGCCTGGGCCGTGGTCACGCCCTTGGCCTCGGCGACCGCGCGCAGCGCTTCGACCAAGGCCAGGTTGGCGTCGAGATTGTCGCCCTGGAAGCGCGGACTCATGGCGCGGAAATCCCGTCCGCCCGACGCGCGGTCCTTGGTCCAGTGGCCGCTGATCAGGCCGCGCGACAGCACGCCATAAGCGGTGATCTCGATGCCCAGCTCGCGGCAGGTCGGCAGGATCTCGGCTTCGATCCCCCGCGAGACCAGCGAATATTCGATCTGCAGGTCGACGATCGGCGCGACCTTGGCGGCCCGGCGGAGGGTCTCGGCGCCCACTTCCGACAGGCCGATATGGCGGACATAGCCGGCCTGGACCATGTCGGCGATGGCCCCGATGCTGTCCTCGATCGGCACGGTCGGATCCAGGCGCGAGGGGCGGTAGATGTCGATGTAATCGACGCCCAGCCGCTTGAGGCTATAGGCCAGGAAGTTCTTCAGGGCGTTGGGGCGGCTGTCATAGCCCAGGAAGGCCCCGGCCGGATCGCGCAGGGCGCCGGTCTTGACGCTGAGGATCAGGTCCTCGCGCCGGTGGCGCTTGAGGGCCTCGCCGATCAGCATCTCGTTGTGGCCCATGCCGTAGAAGTCGCCGGTGTCGATCAGGGTCACGCCCTGCGCCACGGCGGCGTCGAAGGTGGCCAGGCTCTCGGCCCGGTCGCTGGGGCCGTACATGTCGGACATGCCCATGCAGCCCAAGCCGAAGGCCGAAACGACGGGACCGGTCTTGCCGAGTTGATGCGTCTTCATGGGGTTTCTCCAATTCGCGTGGAGGCGGTTATGCGCCTCGACACCCCGTGCGATAATCCGGTCAATCCCGCACAACCCGTTCGGAAATTCGCACAATGAAGAGCTCTGGCGCTGACGCCAACTTCGCCGATCTCGACGCCTTCACCGCCGTGGCCCAGGCCCGCGGCTTTCGCGGCGCGGCGACCGTGCGCGGGGTCTCGGCCTCGTCGCTGAGCGAGGCGGTGCGGCGGCTGGAGGCGCGGCTGGGCGTGCGGTTGCTCAACCGCACCACCCGCAGCGTCACCCCCACCGAGGCGGGCCAGAGGCTGCTGGAGCGCCTGACCCCGGCCCTGGCCGACGTCGCCCTGGCCCTGGACGAGGTCAACGCCTTTCGCGACAGCCCCACCGGCACCCTGCGCCTGAACGTGCCCACCGTGGTGGCGCGGGTGATCCTGCCCCGGATGCTGCCGCGCTTTCTGGCCGCCCATCCCGGCGTGTCGATCGAGGTCACGGCCGAGGACAGCTTCGTCGACGTGCTGGCCGCCGGCTTCGACGCCGGGGTCCGCTATGACGAACGGATGGAGAAGGACATGATCGCCGTGCCCCTGGCGGGACCACAGCGGTTCGTGGTGGTCGGCGCGCCGGCCTATTTCGCCGCCCATGGCCGGCCGGCCCATCCCCGCGACGTCCTCGACCACGCCTGCATCCGCCATCGCTTTCCCAGCGGCGTCAGCCATCCCTGGGAGTTCGAGAAGGACGGCGAGGTGATCCGCATCAGCCCGACCGGCCCGCTGATCTCGACCAGCATCGACCTGGAACTGGAGGCCTGTATCGCGGGCGTCGGCCTGATCGCCACGTTCGAGGAGTTTGTCGAGGGCGCCCTGAAGGACGGACGGCTGGAAAGCGTGCTCGACGACTGGCTGCCGCCGTTCACCGGCCCCCTGCTCTACTATCCCAGCCGCCGCCACATGCCCGCGCCGTTGCGGGCCTTCGTCGACTTCGTGAAGGCCGAAAAATTTCGTCAGACCAGGTGAAAACTTGCCGACGCCACGCCCTCCTATCGGCGCTAGGAGAAACCCTTGCCTTGCCTAGGGGGCTCCCGAGGCGTAACGGGGCGCTTCCCGCCACTGAAGGACGGGAAAGACGAATTGGAGACCGCTATGGGTTACCGGGTCGCCGTGGTCGGCGCCACGGGCAATGTTGGCCGTGAGATGTTCAATATCCTCGAGGAAGTGAAATTCCCCGTCGATAAAATGCACGCCATCGCCAGCCGCAAATCCATCGGCGTCGAGGTCTCGTTCGGCAACCAGATTCTCAAGTGCGAAGACCTGGCTCAATTCGACTTCAGCAAGGTCGACATCGTGCTGATGAGCGCCGGCGGCGCCATTTCCAAGGAATGGGGCGAGAAGATCGGCGCGGCCGGTCCGATCGTCATCGACAACAGTTCTCACTTCCGGATGGATCCGGACGTGCCGCTGGTGGTGCCGGAAGTGAACCCGGACGCCGTTCTGAAGATGCCCAAGAACATCATCGCCAACCCCAACTGCTCCACGGCGCAGCTGGTGGTGGTGCTGGCCCCCCTGCACGCCGAAGCCAAGATCAAGCGCGTCGTCGTCTCGACCTACCAGTCGGTGTCGGGCGCGGGCAAGGAAGGCATGGACGAGCTGTGGGAGCAAACCAAGGGCGTCTTCGTCCTGGGCGCGCCGCCGCCCAAGAAGTTCACCAAGCAGATCGCCTTCAACGTCATTCCCCACATCGACAGCTTCATGGAGGACGGCTTCACGAAGGAAGAGTGGAAGATGATGGCGGAGACCAAGAAGATCCTGGATCCGTCGATCAAGCTGGTCGCCACCTGCGTGCGGGTGCCGGTCATGGTCGGTCACGCCGAGGCGATCAATATCGAGTTCGAAACCCCGTTGGACGAGGATGACGTCCGCGAGATCCTGCGCGACGCCGACGGCGTGGAAGTCATCGATAAGCGCGAGGACGGCGGCTATATGACGCCCAAGGAAAGCGCCGGCGAATTCCCGGTCTATGTCTCGCGCATCCGCACCGACCCGACGGTCGAGAACGGCGTCGTGCTCTGGTGCGTGGCCGACAATCTGCGCAAGGGCGCGGCGCTGAACGCCGTGCAGATCGCGCAGCTTCTGCATGAAAAAGGTATGATCAAGCAGAAACTCCCGGCCTAAGCCGACCTCCGCAACAAGCGGGTGGACGATTTCAGGGCTCCCGGGACATCAGGTCCCGGGAGCCTTTTCATTGGAATGACAGGACGGCGACGCCATGACGGCGGATTTGAACAAGAGCCCCGATGAGAGCCGCAGGGCGTTGGTCGCGGCGCTCGGCTGCTATCTGCTTTGGGGCTTCCTGCCGCTGTATTTCCACCTGCTGGCCAAGCTGGGCGTCGGCTCCTGGGAGATGATCGCCCACCGCACCCTGTGGTCGGTGCTCTGGGCCGGCGGCCTGGTGCTGCTGGCTAGGCAAGGGGGCCAGGTGGCCGCGGTCCTGCGTCAGCCCAAGACCCTGATGATACTGGCCCTCTCGACGGCGGCGATCTTCATCAACTGGTCGATCTATGTGTTCGCGGTCAATGCCGGCCACGTGATCGAGACCAGCCTGGGCTACTATATCAATCCGCTGATGAACATGGCGGCGGGCGCGATCCTGTTCCGTGAGCGCATCAGCCGCGAAGGGGCGATCGCGATCGGGCTGGCGGTGATCGGGGTGGCGATCCAGACCGCCGCCTTGGGCCATCTGCCGGTCATCTCGCTGGGCGTGGCCGTCAGTTTCTGCGCCTACGCCATCCTGAGAAAACAGGTCAAGGCCGACGCCCAGACGGGCTTGTTCATCGAGTGCGCCTATCTGGCGATCCCCGGCCTGCTCTATGTGCTGCATCTGCAGGCCACCGGCGCGGGCCATTTCGGATCGGGACCCAGCGTCACCGCCCTGCTGATGATCGCCGGTCCGGCCACGGTGGTGCCTCTGGCCCTGTTCGCCTGGTCGGCGCGACGCATGCCGCTTAGCGCCATGGGCTTCCTGCAGTTCATCGCCCCGACCATCCAGTTCCTGCTGGGCGTCGCGCTGGGCGAGTCGTTCACGCCGATGCGGGCCTTGTCGTTCACGTTCATCTGGGCCGGGGTGGCGGTGTTCGCCTATGGGGCCTGGAGGCGGACGCGACGGGTGGCTGTGGCCTAGGCTTTCCCGCTCAGACGGATTGGAAAAGGCCGGCCGCCAAGCGCCCTTAACCGAGCCGAAGGAATCGGCCGGTAGGCTTTCGGGATGTCGATCTGGGCCCGCCCTATCGCCCTTCTCGTTGCCGGGGGGCTGCTGATCGCCTCGCCCAGCGGGGCGGGCGAGCTCGTGTCGCGCGAACAGATCTCGGGCGTCGCCACCCTGGCCCTCTCGACCGGCGGTTCAGAGCGGTCCTGGGCCGAGGGCGGCCTGGGTAAGCTGGGGACCGGAAAAGCCTTGAGCGCCGGGGCCATCATCGCCTGGCGCCCCAGCCTGACCGACCGCCTGGGCGGGCTGGTCAGCGTCGACGTGCAGTCGGCGCTCTCGCCCAGCCTCGGCCTGGACGAGGCCTATCTGACCCTGCGCGCCCAGCCCGGCGCCGCCGTGCGGCTTTCGGGTCGCGCCGGCCTGTTCTTCCCGCCCCTGTCCCTGGAGCATGACGGTTCGGAGTGGTCGCTGTCACGCACCCTCACCCCGTCGGCGATCAACAGCTGGGTCGCCGAGGAGGTCAAGACCACTGGGCTGGAACTGACCGCGCGCACCACCCTGGCGGGACGATCGTCCGGCCTGACGGTCGCGGGATTTCAGGGCAATGACACCGCCGGCGCCTTGCTGGCCTTCCGGGGTTGGGCCCTGCACGACCTGCGCGCCACCCAGAACGGCGCCCTGCCCCTGCCCCCCGTTTCCAAACTGTTTGCCCGCTGGCAGGCGCCCCGGACCCGCCCCATCGATGAGGTTGACGGGCGCTGGGGCGGCTATGCTCGGCTCGACCTGGCGCCGACGCGGGCCCTGGATCTCAGCCTGACGGCCTATGACAACAACGGCGATCGCACCAGCCTGGTCAACGGCCAGTACGCCTGGCGGACGCGCTTCGTGCAGATCGGCGCCCGCTGGTCCCCGGACGCCCAGACCGAGCTTCTGATGCAGGCCATGCAGGGCGAGACCAGCATGGGTCGCCCCCAGGGTGGTCCGAACCCGGCGGATGTGGGGTTTGAAAGCGCCTTCATCCTGCTGTCCCGCGATCTGGAGACCGGCGCGATCACCACGCGGCTCGAACAGTTCGCCACGGATGATCGCAGCTTCAAGGCCGTGGATAACAACGCCGAACACGGCTGGGGCGCGACCGTGGCCTGGACCCGCCCCTTGGGTGAGACCCTGGCGGTCGTCGTCGAGGGCGTTTTCGTGACCTCCGATCGCCCCGATCGCGTTCGTCTCAAGGACGATCGCCGGCAGGACGATCTGCGTCTCACCACCGCTCTGCGGGCCAGTTTCTAAACACCGGCTTGGGCCGCCTCGATCCGGCCAAGCCGGTGGCGCGCTAGAAACGCCGGGCCACGCCCACGATCAGTTCCAGATCGGGCGTGGCCGAATTGAGCCCCAGATAGGCCGAAGCGTCGAACTGTATGTTCGGCAAGGTCTTGGTCGCCCAGCTGGCCGTCAGGTCGAAACTGGCGGCGGTGACGCGGTCGACCGGATCATCATCGACATCGACCCAAAGCTCGGCGCCCAAGGCGAAAGGTCCGAGCGAACGGCCCAGGCCGCCTGTCAGGCTGAGGCCCGCGTGCCGGCCCGAACCGCTCGCATTCGGGCGAACCGCGACCTGCGGCGACAGGGCCAGCGACCAGTCGTCGGTCAGCGGAATCGACACCGGGGCGATCACGCCGCCCTGCCACTGGCCGCCGCCGACGCCGTCAGCCCCCGTCGGGGCGACGATGAAGGGCTGCACAGCGATTGAAAGGCCATCGCCGTCGGGATGGCGCAGCGACCAGCGCACGGCCAGGCCAAGGTCCCCCGCGCCCGACACCGTCTCGGCGGCGCCGCTCGCCCTGTCCACGGTGCGGATCCGCTGCCGCGCCGTCCAGCTCAACTGCCCTTCCAGGGACGCGGTCAGGCCCAGGCGCAACTCAAGCGCCCCGAAAGAGGTCGCGTCGACCGCGGTCCCTCCGCCTCGGCTGAACGCGGCGTCAGCCAGCCCGACCTCGACCTGAAAGCGACCCTGGTCCAGCACGCACGGCGGTGAGCCCTTGCCCGGGCGGTCGGCACAGAAGGCGCGCGGGACCGACTGCGCCGCGGCGACGCCGGACGTGGCAAGGGCCGTCAACAGGGTCGCCAAGACCAGACCTGAACGCGGCAAGGCCATACCCGTCTTCCCCTATCTTGACCTAGAGACTGGCGTAGGCCGCCTCGATCAGGCGCACCGGGCGCGGATCACCGATCAGGGCGACGCCCTGCTTGTTCATCACATAGGCCCCCGACACGCCGGTGGTCGGATCGGCGAAGGCGCAAGACCCGCCCCAGCCCGAGTGGCCGAACGCCTCGGCCGTGGGCCCGTAGAAGAAGTTGGGCGTGTTGCGCATGAAGCCCGCGCCCCAACTGATCGTGAACGGCAGGACCAGAT
>JAHINZ010000251.1 GCA_018895795.1 Alphaproteobacteria bacterium | reverse complement strand
CGCGCCGACGTCAATGTCTCGGTCTGCCGCCCCGGCGCCTATGAGAAGTTCCGCGAGACCGGCAGTTTCAGCCACCTGGGCACGCGCTGCGAGATCAAGAACGTCAATTCCTATCGCTACATCCAGCAGGCTATCGAATATGAGGCCCGTCGCCAGATCGAGATCCTGGAAGACGGCGGCAAGATCGATCAGGAAACCCGCCTGTTCGATCCGACCAAGGTCGAGACCCGCTCGATGCGGTCCAAGGAAGAGGCGCACGACTATCGCTACTTCCCCGATCCGGACCTGCTGCCGTTGATCCTGGACTCCGAATGGGTCAAGGAATTGGAAGCCACCCTGCCGGAACTGCCGGACGCCAAGAAGGCGCGCCTGCAAAGCCAGTACGGCCTGTCGGCCTATGACGCCGGCGTGCTGATCATCGAGCGCGACCGCGCCGACTATTTCGAGGCCGCCGCGGAAGGTCGCGACGCCAAGCTGGTGGCCAACTGGGTGACCAATGAACTGCTGGCCCGGTTGTCGGCCAATGGTCATGAGATCGCCGCCTCGCCGCTGCCCGCGTCCGACATCGCCCAACTGGTGGAGCTGATCGAGAACGGCACCATCTCGTCGAAGATCGCCAAGGAGGTCTTCGAACACATGTGGGCTGGCGAGGGGCGTCCGGCGCAGATCGTCGAGACGCGCGGTCTGGTGCAGATCAACGACACCGGCGCCATCGAGGCGGCGATCGACGCGCTGATCGCGGCCAATCCCGAAAAGGCCGCGGCCGTGAAGGAAAAGCCGCAGGCCATCGGCTGGTTCGTCGGTCAGGTGATGAAGGAAACCGGCGGCAAGGCCAATCCGGCCACCCTCAATGAACTGCTGAAGGCCAAGCTGGGCCTCTGATCGCGGCGCGACCTCGCGAGCGCCATAGACACGCCCCGGAGGTTTCCTCCGGGGCGTCCTTGTCTGGGCCGTCTAGTAGCCGTTGATGATCACATCGAAGATCAGGCCCGTGGCGATGGCCGCCAGGACGTAATCGTTACCCGTGCGATACCAGTAATAGCCGCGGGGCGGCGGCCGCAGGCGATAGCGGCCATAATCGTGCACCACATAGTCCCCGCCGCGATAGTAGGACGGCAGATAGGACCCGCGACGCCACGTCTCATAGCCGGGGCGGTAGCCCGGTCGGCCGTAATAGCTGGGCGGCGGCGCGCCGTGGTGGAAGCGGTTGTCGTAATAGTATCCGTTGTGTCGGCCGCTATCCCAGCGACTGCGGGAATCCCAGTGATCTCGCCGATGGTCGCCATAGCTTTCGCGATGATCCCAACGACCGCGATCCTGGGCGGCGGCGTCCGTGGCCGTCACGGCGATCGGACCGGCCATCGCGGCGACCGCGGTGATAGTGAGCAATAGACGTTTCATTTCGTCCACTCCTTGTGGTCGGGCGGGGTTCAAGCCGCCAAATCCCTCGACCTTGGAGAACATGCTCGCCCAGCCGGGCTGAACCGCGCCTGAATGACTCTGTCAGGCAAGGAAGAGCAGCCTTTTGGCCGATGTTGCCGCGCGGGATTCCATCTGCGGCCAATTGTCCGTCACGCCTTTGGTTGCCTGGACCTGGGTTGCGTCGGCTGGAAAGCAGCGCGAACATTGATCCGGTTCTGCGAACCCGAAAGCGGGGCAGCGAGGCCCACTTCGCGAAAAGCCGGAGCGGACAACATCCTAAAAGACTCTTTTGGAGCGGGGAGTGCGTTAACTCTCTGTATATGGGCGTTTACGCGCAGTAACACCCATGAACGATACATGTATTCGTGATAAAGTTCATGATGTCTCCGCGCTTAACTATATATTCAGCGGCAATGGACTTTTCTGTTCTCAGGCTTGCGATCCGACAGAACGTCGGGGTCGGCCTGGAAGAGGAAATGAAGCCATGATGATGAACATCGAACCCCCGGCCGCCCACGTGTTGCCGCTGCCCACTCCGGAGTCCTCAAGCGACGAGCTGTTCCGCATGGGGCTGATGTATTCGACCGGTCAGGGCGGCGCGCCCGTCGACTACGTCTCGGCCCACATGCTGTTCAACCTGGCCGCCATGCGCGGTTCGGTCGAGGCCAAGGTCTATCGCAAAGAGCTCTCGCAAGAGATGGCCAGCGAAGATGTCGCCGAGGCCCAACGCGCCGCACGCGAATGGCTGGCTCACGGCTGAATCCGGCTCCCGGGTTCAGCGTCCCCGGCACGAGGTCGCTTGCCTCTATCGGCCGACGCCGTTGACCGCGTAGCTGAAGCTGACCGGCAGCAGGTCACGGAAATATTGCTGCATGAACAATCCTGTCTCGGCGGCGCCACTGCGCGGCACGTAGACGACGTCGAACCGGCGCAGCGGGATCAGGTCCACGCCGCTCCCGGGATTCGTTAGCCCCTTCAGAAGATCCGCCGTGCGCATCATGGCGCGACCGTCGGGGCCGCGACGAATGATCACAACCTGACTGCGCTTGGACGAGGACTTGAAGCCGCCGGCTTGGATAACGGCGCGTAAGGCGTCCACATCGCCGGGCATATCATAGACGCCTGGATTGCCGACCTCGCCGCCCACGAACACCTTCAAGGGCGCGGTCGCCTTGACCGACACCTGTACCTGCGGTCTCAGCAATTGGCTCGCATAGGCCGCCGTGACGGCATCTTCCAGTTCATAGATCGTGCGGTCAGCCGCCATGACCGGACCCAGCAGGGGCAGGACAATTCTTCCGTCCGGCTGGACGATCACCGCCTTGTTCAATTCGGTGGCCGACGCCACGGTCACCTCGACCTCGTCGCCGGGATAGAAGCGATAGGAGGGCTCCTGCTCGGTCCAGTCGGCATAGCCGATATTGGGGAAATTCGCCGTCGGACGAGGGGCGGGGGTCAGGGGCTCGCCGTCCACGTGGCCGCACGCGGTCATACCGCTGGCCAGGAGCAGGAAGGCCAAAGCCGTCGAGATGTGCGTGCGCCTTTGCATACGGCAAGTCTTAACAGGAATGGGTAACGAAGCCTTAAGGGCGAGCGGACCAAGTTTGAGCCTTGGATTGAACCCTTCGGATTCGGATGTCGACGACGAGCGCCTGGACCAGCGTGCCGCATGATCCCCCGTCGCAACGCGACTGGGCGACGCGCGCGCGCTATGCGCCGACCGATTTCATCACCCTGTTGTGGCGCGAACGCTTCCTGATGCTCGGCGTCTTCCTGGTCATCGCGGTGCTGGGCGTAGCCTTCTCCATGACGCTGAAGAAGAACTACACGGCCGAATCCAGCCTCTTTGTCAGGTTGGGCCAGGAATATGTCTACGAACCGCGCGCTGGAGACGCGGGGCGCGGCGCCGTGCCCAATGTCGATCAGGTCATCCAGTCCGAGGCCGAGATTCTTGGCAGCGGCGAGCTGCGCGAGCGGGTGATCCGCAAGGTCGGTTTCGCCAATGTCTTTCCCGCCCAGGCGCGCAAGTACGCGGCGGCGACGCCCGAGGGAAAGCGCCGGATGATCGCCCTGGGGCGTGACTCGATCGGGCGCAGCCTGAAAATCGAGACCGCGCCGGACAATTCGATCATCCGCTTGTCCTATCAGAACGAACATCCTGAGCTGGCCGAGAAGGTTCTCAACACCTTGCTCGAGGAATATCTGATCTACCGCCGCGGTTTGCTGATCGGCGGCGACGATCGCGTGCTGCAACGCCAAAAGGATATCTTCGAGCAAAAGCTGGTAGAGACGGACGCCAGCTATCAATCTTTCCTGACCACCAACGATATCGGTGATTTTACGTCGCAGAAAACCACGCTGACTCAACTGCAAAGCCAGGTCGAGCAGCAGAAATACTCGATCGAGGCCCAGCTACAGGATCGCGTGGCCCGCTTGGCCGCCGTCGAGGCCGAACTGGCGCGCACCCCCTCTGAAACCGTCCTGTACCGCGACGTCGACATGTCAGCGGCCGCCAAGCTCAATCAGTTGAAGCTGGATCGGGAAGGCCTGCTCTCGCGCTATCGTCCGGACGCCAGTCCCGTGCGCGACATCGACGCCCAGATCGCCCAGCTCGAACGGGGCATTGCCGCCGGTCGGACGACCGGCGAAGGCGCTCGCCGCAGCGGACCCAATCCGATCTGGCAGACCCTGCAGACCTCGCGCA
Source organism: Alphaproteobacteria bacterium (assembly GCA_018895795.1). GTDB lineage: Bacteria > Pseudomonadota > Alphaproteobacteria > Caulobacterales > Caulobacteraceae > Caulobacter. The sequence goes on along the minus strand of JAHINZ010000251.1, from coordinate 1,294 downwards.
ATGACCTGAGCGCCGAGGTCGCGGCGCTGCGTGAATCTCAGGCCACGGCCGGCCAACAGGTCATGGACGTCAATCAGCGTCTGTTGCGCTTGGCCGAACTGGAGCCGCAGTTCAACCAGCTGACCCGTGATCGGGATGTGCTGACGTCGAATGTCCGAGACTTCACCGTCAAGGAACAGCAGGACGAAGCGCAGCGCCGGATGTCGTCGGAGAGCAGCGACAATATCCGCATTGTCCAGCGCGCCGTCGCGCCGTCGCAGGGCAAGAGCCTGAAGAAGCCGATCCTGGCCCTGACCATCATATTCGCCTTGTTCACAGCCGTGTGCGCAGGCCTCGTCCGGATGTTCCTGCGGCCCGGCCTCCAGACCCCGGCCTCGGCCGCGCGGACCTTGAATCTTCCGATTCTGGCCACCGCCGAGCTCAAATACTGAGGACTTGTCGGTGAGTGCTTTGGTCGCCTTTCGCGCGCCGGGGGAATGACGCTAGTTTGTAAGCCTTAAACGCGCGGCGATTCGACGGATGGTGGATTTGAACGCCGAGATGGCGGAGTTGTGGAGCTCCTTGGGTGCGCCCGCGCCTGGGCGCCCCCACGTCATCCAGGTGGTCGCTGCGCGGCGCGGGGAGGGGACCTCGACGGTCGCCCGGGAGTTGGCGCGGTTTGTCTCGGGCCGCGCTGGACGCAAGACCTGGCTGGTCGATATGGATCTGGCCACCTCAGCACAGTTTCAGACCCTGTCTGCAAACCCTGAGCGCTTTGGCGTTTTAGGGCCGGCCGTGGCCGCTTCTCCGGACGGTTCGGCTTTCTTCACGGTTCAGCCTCCTGCGCCTCGGCCAGACGGCGGCGTATGGCCAGACGCCAAGTACTTGGCCGCCCATAGTGTCGGCGGGCCGCGGCTCTGGGTGACGCGCTTCAATCGCGACGCCCTGCGCGGACGCCAGAAGGTGCACATCATTCCGGGCGCCGAATATTGGCAGGCGCTGCGGCGCCATGCCGAGGTGATTATCGTCGACAGCCCTTCGGCGGATCGATCCCAGGCCGCCCTGACCGTGGCCCAGCACATGGATCAGTCGGTGCTCGTCGTCTCGGCCCAGCAGCCGGACGTGAAGCCGCCGGCCCAACTGCGCGACGCCCTGGCTTCGGCCGGTGGGCGGTGCGCCGGCGTTTTCTTCAATCAGGTCTCGGTGCAGCCACCGGCGTTTCTTCGGGCGATCCTGCCGTGACGACGACGACGGGGAGGACCCGGCTCCTCCTGCCGCAGATCGCCATCTTCTGCGTCTCGGTCGGCATGTTGTT
>JAHINZ010000017.1 GCA_018895795.1 Alphaproteobacteria bacterium | reverse complement strand
GGCCGAGAGCCGCCGGCGTCAGGCGGCCGAGGTGCTGACCCGCGGGTTCCTGGCGGTCGCCGCCGGCGAGGGGCCCGAGGCTCGTCGCTGCGCCCAGCGCGCCGGCGACCTGGCCGAGGAGACGCCGCAGCTGGTGCGGCTGCTGGCCGCCCAGTCGGCCGAGGCGTCCGGCGACCTGACCGCGGCGCTCGGCGCCTATTCGGCCATGCTGGAGACGCCGGAGATGCGGCTGGCGGCCCATCGCGGCCTGATGTCCATCGCGTCGGCCCAGGGGGATCGCGCCCTGGCCCTGAAGCACGCGGAAGACGCCTACGCCCTGGCCCGGACCGCCCGCTGGGCCTGGCGGGCCCTGTTCGAGGCGCGGCTGGAGGCGGGGGCCTGGACCGAGGCCCTGGCCCTGGTGGACGGCGCCCTGAAGCGCAAGATCGTCACCCCCAATGTCGCCGAGCGGGCCCGCGCCGCCCTGCTGGCCGCCTCGGCGGCCAGTCTGGAGGGGACGGAGGACGCCCGCCGGCGCGGCCAGGCTCTGGATTTCGCCATCCAGGCCGTCAAGCTCAAGCCGGACTTCGCGCCGGGCGTGGTGATGGCCGCGCGGCTGCTGGCCGCCGAGGGCAAGGTCGCCAAGGCCGGGAGCCTGATCGAGACGGCCTGGAAGGGCGCGCCTCACCCCGCTCTGTGGCTGGCCTATCGCGACCTCAGGACCAATGAGACGCCGAAGGCCCGCGCCACGCGACTGGCCGGCCTGGCGGCGATGAATCCCGACGCGCGCGAAAGCCGGATCCTGCGGGTGGAGAGCGGCTTGATCGGCGGCGACGCCGTCGCCGCCCGCGCCGCGGCGCGCCTGCTGGATCAAGATGCGCCGACGGCGCGCTTCGCCGGACTGATGGCGCGCGTGGCCTTCGCCAATGGCGAGGCCGACGAGGCGCGCGCCTGGATCGCCCGCGGCGCGGCCGCGCCGCAAGAGCCCGATTGGTCCGATCTGGACCCCGAGGGGCGGGCGTTCGCCTATGGCCGCGAGGACTGGGCTCGCCTGGCGGTGAGCTTCGCCGAGACCGGCGACCTTATCCATCCGCGCCATGAACGGCATGAGCGGACGATGAGCGACCTGCCGGAACTGCCTTCCGCCTATGCTGAATCGACGCCGTTCGTCCGCGCGGCCGAGGTCGGCGGCCCGTTGATGCCCATCCCCGACGACCCGGGCGTGGTCGACGCGCCGGCGCTTTCGGAGCCCTCCGGCGAAGGTCCGGCGCCTCGCCGCAACACGGGTTCACGTAGGCGCTTGGCAAGCGGCCCTCGCGCCGCTAAATAGGCGCCTCTTCGCGCCGGGGCCCGCTCTGGCGACGTGGGCCGCTTTAGCTCAGCTGGTAGAGCACATCATTCGTAATGATGGGGTCAGGTGTTCGAGTCACCTAAGCGGCACCATTCCCAAATCTCGGCGACGGGGAGGCCGAGTGGCCATGAATTGGCCAAAGCGCGCTTGCCGACGGCTTGGCGTGCGTGAACCGTGTGCGTTACGCCCGGAATTGAGAGATCCCGCACAGTGGGCTTTGCGCTCATGGTTAATTGTCACATACCGATGTTAGCTAGTGCGCAAAAGGGGTTTGAGTTGTGCTGTTGGCTGGACTCGTCATATCGGGCTTCATTTTTCTACTGATCTGGCCCAGCATTGAGCGGCCGCTGCTGCGGACTCTGCGGCACTTCAAGCGCCGGCGCTCCTGAGTCACCCTGATCATGCTTAACGGTTGCATATGTTGTGACAATTATGTCGCGAAGGTTTTGAATAACATTCGCGCCGCTTCTTAATCTCGCCCTATGCGGGAATAATCGGGCGCCTTGGGCTGTATTACGCGGGGGTTTTGACCCCAAAGTTTTGTGACTTCGCCGCGTGCTTGGTCGAAAGTAACGGATTTCGCTCAAAAAATCGGCGAATACGTCGTGCGCGTCAAATTCTTCGGCGGCCTCGCTCTAGGCTTGCAAAAAGACGCTGGAGCCTCCGCCGCTCTTGAAGTATAGAGTTTCCAAATATTAATCCTTTTTGGAAGGTCGCCATGTCATCGCGTCTTACGAGCGCCATCGTTCTGGGCTTGGCAATCGTTGCCGGCCCGATGGGAGCCGCTTCGGCCTGGGCTCAAACCCCGCCGGTCGCCACCGCAGCCTCGCTGCAAGCCACCATTTCGGCCGCCGCGCGCGCCGCGGCCGCGACGGCGGGCTTTAGCCGGCTAACGCCGGCGGCCAAGCTCGCCGCCATCCAGACCGCTGTCGCCGCCGCGCTGGCGGCCAGCGGCGCTTCGCCGGAAATGATCTCCGGCGCCCTGATCCAGGCCGTCGCCTCGGGCACGATCAGCGCCGGCGTCGCCGTTCAGGTGGCTT
>JAHINZ010000250.1 GCA_018895795.1 Alphaproteobacteria bacterium | reverse complement strand
GGGTTCGATCTGGACCCCGGCTTTCGCCGGGGAGAGCGGTGTGCTTGGAGCTGAAAAGGCGCCTAGTCCACCACCAGCATACAGCCGGCCTCGGGCCCGGCGCGGCCTTCCAGCACCGCCAGATAGGTCGAGGCGATGGCGTCCTGACCCGTACCGGTCTCGACCTTGAGCCACCGCGCCGCGTCGGCCACGAACGCGCTCCAGGCCGCGCCATAGCGGCTCTCGAAGCCGCCGGGGCCCCAGTCCTCCTGGCGCTTCTTCACGCGGTCGGGGGCGAAGAACAGGATCGGCTTGGGACCGGGCAGATCGCCCGCGCCGCGCTTGGCCTCCCAGTGAGTGCCGCCGACCAGGCAGGAATAGGCCAGATCGTCGCCGAACCGGCGGTGGACCGCGCCCAGCACGCCGGCGTCGCCGGCGAAATCGACAAACACCGCCGGCGCGGCGATCGGCGCGGTCGGCAGGTCGTCATAGGTCACCACCTGGTCATAGAAGCCCAGGGCCTCGACGAAGGCGACATTGCGGGGCGAGGTCAGGCCCACCACCTGGGCGCCGCCGCGCTGCTTGAGCAGGAAGGCCAGGCCGATCGCGGTCTTGGACGAGGCGCTGGACAGGATGATCGACTGGGCGCCGAACATCGCGTGCTCGTCGAACAGGTCGTCGATCAGGAAGGCGGTGATGAACAGCGGCTGCAGCAGCGCGCGATGGGCCTCCTGCCCGTCATCGGCGGCAACGACCGCATACTGATTATACACCGCCGCCAGATGCTGGCGGTGCGGCGCGGCGTCGGCGAACCCGCCGCGAGTCTTGCGGGGCAGCACCGTCAGATGGCTGGACATCGGATAATAGCCGTAGAAGCGCTGGCCGACGGCGATATCGGGATGGTTGGACGCCTCGACCGTCGCGAAGCCCCACACCGGCACCCGGCCGAAACCCTGCGCCGCCGGGAAGAAATCCCAATAGCGCATGGCCTCGCCGAACACGGCGTAGGTGATGTTGTTGGCCGTCAGGGCGAAGCTTTCGACAGCGAGACGGACCTCGCCTTCGGCCAGGTCCGGCAGGGTCGCGGGCCGGAATTCGGCGTGTCGCAGGTCGGTCTTGTCGACCACGAAATCCCAGGCCATGGCGGTTCTCCCTTGGTGTTGGGGTGGAGGTAACAGGAGCCTGGGCGATCAAGTCAAACGGTTGTTCGCTCCCCGTCCTTCTCCCCTTGCGGGAGAAGGACTCTAGGCGTTGACCCAATTGCCGTGGAACCCGAACGGCACCCGTCGGGGAACCCGCGCCGTCGCCACCGGTCCCGCCGCCACGTCCTGGGCGTCCAACACCACCAGCTCACTGACGTTCTCGCGGCCGCGATAGACCACCGCCGTCAGCCAGCCCTCGCCCTCGGGCGCGTCGGGCGAAGCGGGGGTGAACACCGCCTCGGAGATCGCGTCGCCCTCGGGCAGGGTCCAGTCGGTCCGCGCGCCGGTGTCGAGGTCGATATGGGCGACGATATTGGAGCGGAAGTCGCCGGGCTTGAGGCTCTGGCCCACGAACCAGCCATGGCGATAGGGCAGGCCCGACAGCCGCTCGTCGAAGCGCGGGAACTCGCCGGCCAGATCGTCCAGCGGCGTCTCGGTCACCGTTCCGGCGCTCAGGTCGATCGTCCAGCGCACCAGATAGGCCGCCGCGTTCTCGCCGCGCGTTCCATCGGCGTTGGGGAACAGCGGCGCCGCGGCGTAGCGCATGACGTCGACGATGATCGTGTCGCCCTCATCGAAGGCGTTCATCACGTGGAAGACATAGCCCGCGGGAGCCGCGATCCAGCGCAGGCTGGCCACGCCCTGGTCGCGGCGCAGCACCGCCAGCTGGCCGCCCTTTTCGGGCTCCCAGGCGAACACCGGCTTGCCGCCCATGGCCCGTTGCAGGCTGCCGGTCAGGGGCAGGACCGGGATCACCACATGGTCGCGGGTGACGGCGAAGTCGTGGATCATCGAACAATAGGGCGCCTGGAAGGTCTCGCGCTTGACCAGCTTGCCGGCCGCGTCGACCACGCCCCAGCTGACCTTGTCGGACAGCGGCATGGGATCGTCGGCATAGGCGAAGAACACCATGTCTCCCGTCAAGGGGCAGGTCTTGGGGTGGGCGGTGACCTTGCCGCCGAAGTCGGCGAAGCCCTCGGGCTCCATGTCGCCCTGGCTGACCGTGAAGGGCGCGTTGCTCTCGACCAGCGCCATCAGCTTGCCGGCGTGCTGGACGACATTGGTGTTGGCCACCGCGCCGTCGGTGCGGCCGATCACCGACGGGTCCGAGGTCATAGGATTGCCCCAGCTGCCCCACAGGGCCTGGCCGGCCTCGTGCTCGGTCTGCCACTTGGGGGTCTTCACCCAGCGGTTCTTGTAGGTGACCTTGCCGTCGGCGATCGCGAAGGCGTGCAGCATGCCGTCGCCGACGAACCAGTGATAGTTGGCGTCGCGCGGGTCGAACTGCGGATTGGGGCCGTTGCGGTACAGCGTGCCCGACAGACCGGCCGGCAGCTGGCCCTGCACGGTCAGTTCAAAGTCGTCCTCGCTGCGCACCGGCGCGAAATTGCCGCTCAGAAAGGGGTTGATGCGCACTTCGCCGTCCATGGCCGATCTCCCTACGCCTGCTGAAGGCTTATTGTTTACGTTGTAAATTTATGTTGTAAGAAAACATGTTCGTCAACAGGGATTCTTGAGTGCCCCGCGTCCTGTCCTCCGAAGACGTCGAAGACTTCCGCCGCCGCCTGTGCGCGGCCGCCGAGACCCTGTTCGCCGAGCATGGCCCCGACGCGGTGACCATGCGCCAGCTGGCCACCGCCATGGGGGTCAGCCCCATGACCCCCTACCGCTATTTCAAGGACAAGGACGCCATTCTGGCGGCGGTGCGGGCCGAGGCCTTCAACCGCTTCGCCGAGGCGATCGAGAAGGCCGTGGATCAGCCCGGCGCCCCCGTGGAGCGGTCGCGCCGGGCCGCCGAGGCCTATATCGCTTTCGCCCTCGGCCAGCCCCAGGCCTACAAGCTGATGTTCGACCTCTCTCAGCCGACCGAGAAGGACTATCCCGATCTGAACCTCGCCTCCACCCGCGCCCGTCGCACCATGACCGACCATGTCGAGGGGATGATCCAGGCCGGTCTGATGGCGGGCGACGCCGAGCTGATCGGCCACATGTTCTGGTCGGTGCTGCACGGCATGCTGATGCTGCAGATCACCGGCAAGATGGCGGCCTCGGTCGATCCCGTGGCCCTGAGGCGACTGGTCTTCTCGACCCTGCTGCGCGGTCTGGGGGTCACGCCGCCCTGATCCCGGCCAAGGCGGCGCTTTTGGAATTGTCACGGAGACAATGTTTCGATTGCGAGGCAGCGCACGGGGGTTCAAGTCCGCGACAAGCCCTGCTTCGGATTGGATGGCCCCATGCCCAACGCCCCCCTGCCCCTGCGCCACTTTCTGTTGGCGCTGGCCGTGGTGGCGGTGTGGGGCACCAATTTCGTGGTCATCCGCATCGGGCTGGACCATCTGCCGCCGCTGCTGTTCGCCACCCTGCGCTTTAGCCTGGTGCTGGTGCCGATGGCCTTTTTCGTCAAGCGGCCGGCCGTGCCGTGGTCGAACCTGGCCGCCTATGGCGTGCTGATCGGCGCGGGACAGTTCGGCCTGCTGTTCATGGCCATGAAGGGCCATATCTCGCCGGGCCTGGCCTCGCTGGTCGTCCAGACCCAGGTGTTCTT
>JAHINZ010000249.1 GCA_018895795.1 Alphaproteobacteria bacterium | reverse complement strand
TAGTCCTTGCCCTGGGCCTTGACCCAGGCGTCGCCAGTGGGACCCTTGACGATGTCATAGGGAACCATGGCCTTGTCCTTGGCCACCACCGGATCGTCGAAGTTGCGGCCAATCAGGCGCTTGATCGCGAAAAGGGTGTTGGTCGGATTGGTGACGGCCTGACGCTTGGCGGGCTGGCCAACCAGGCGCTCGCCGTCCTCAAGGAAGCCGACCACCGACGGGGTGGTGCGGGCGCCCTCGGCGTTTTCGATCACCTTGGGGTTTTTGCCGTCCATGATGGCCACGCACGAATTCGTGGTGCCAAGGTCGATACCAATAATCTTGCTCATAATACGAACCTGTCGCTCCTGAATGGCGGACGGCGGTGACAAGGGCCTTAGACGCAAGCGCCCCGGTTATTCTCGCTCCGTCCCCGTCTGGTCGAACTCTCTAACGGTTGATCCAATCCTGCCCCAGCGGCAAATGCCGAGCGGACAGACTGCGTTCTTCGAAGTTGACGAGCCCGTCAACCCCTTCGAAGCCGATATGGGGGATAGGGACGGCGCTGCAACCCCATTCCCTCATGGAAAGAAGGGGAATCGACGATACCGCCGCGGAAAAGGCCGCGCCATGGGACGTGGCCGTCTTCAAATCCAGGGCCTGCGGCGTCCGGTCGCTCACCCCCGGTCTTTCGAGCGAAAGCCGGGGGGTAGCGTCGGTCTATCGGGCCTGGGCGACCCAGGCGGTGATCGCCGGCAAGCGATCCTTGCGGATCTTGGCGCGGTTCAGCACCGAGGCGATGGCCTTGTCGGCTTCCTTGCGCGAGCCCTCGGCCAGGTTGGCGGCGGCATAGGCGCGGATCTTCTCGGCCGTGGCCGGGTTCGACGACGACGCCCCCAGGCCGGGGATGAACCGCGTGCGCGAGCTGGAATCGACCTTGCCGTTGACCGCGTCCACATGGGCCAGGGCGAAGTCGAAGGCCATGTCCGGATGATTGCTGGCCACCCGCGAGATCATCGTGCTCGACAGGGTCTCGCCCGGCTCCGGCGTCAGGGCCAGGTCCAGGGCCCGCAAGGCCAGGGCCTCGTCCTCGGTCGCGGCCAGCAACGAATAGAGCTGGGCGCGGATCAGGGGCGTCTTCTCGACCTGGGCCTGGGCGCGGATGGCGTCCCAGGTGGCGGCGTCGGCATGCTGGGCGACGACGTTGAGGATGGTCTTGCGCAGCGGACCGGGGATGGCGGCGGGATCGGTCTTGTCGGCGGCGAAGCGGCGATTGGCTTCGGCGACCACGGCCGTGTCGCCCATGCCGCCCAGAGCGGCGATCAGCTCGCCGCGCAGGATGGCCGTGGTGTCGGGCTCGCCCGCCTTCGGGGTCCAGCCCACCGCCGCGAACAGCGGATTGAGGCGGGCCAGCGCCACCTTGCGGAACGCGGCGCGTTCGCCCGGCATGCCCTCATAATAGCCGTCGATGGCGCCCAGGACGTCGGCGATCTTCGACAGCACCTGTGAATCGGCGCTGGCCGGCGTGGCCTGGGCCAGATCCAGGAAGTCGGTCGCCGGCTGGTAGCCGGACAACCCCATCGACCAGGCGTCGGACATCACGCCGATCTGATCGAGGGCCGGCAGCTTGGCGAAGGTCTGGACCACGCCCGCGAACCGCGTGGGTCCATACAGGGTGCGGAAATAGCCGGCCTGGCCGGCGTTGACGATCACCGGGCCGCAGCCGTCGACCGTGACCGAGCCCTTGCCGCCGGTGACCAGGGTCTTGGCCTCGCCCCCGCCCAGCGCCTTGACCGTGACCGGCACGCGCCAGGTCAGGGGAGCCTTGTCCGGCGCGTCCTTGCTGAACTCGCCCTGGGTCAGGGACAGGGTGGTCTTGCCGGCCGCGCAGGTCTGGTCGGCGATGGTGATCAGGGGCACGCCGGGCTGCAGCGTGAAGTCGTGGGCGATGCCGGTGATCGGCTTGCCGGCCGCGGCCTCGATCTCCCGCCACAGGTCGTCGCTGACCGTGTTCCCGTGGGCATGCTTTTTCATGTAGGTGCGCACGCCGGCCCGCCAGGCGTCGGGCCCGACATAGGATTCGAGCATGCGGATCACCGCCTCGCCCTTCTGGTAGGTGATGCCGTCAAAGGCCTGGCTGGCCTGTTCGACGGTCTCGACGTGCTGCACGACCGGGTGGGTGGTGGCCAGGGCGTCCAGGGACATGGCGTATTCACGCCCGCCGACCGCGGCCAGGGTGGTGTTCCATTCGGGGTGGAAGTGCTCGGTGGCCCGGCTTTCCATCCACGAGGCGAAGCCCTCGTTCAGCCACAGGTCGTCCCACCAGGCCATGGTGACCAGGTCGCCGAACCACTGGTGGGCCATCTCGTGGGCGACGGTGGTGAAGACGCGCTGGTTGTCGCTCTGGGTCGAGATCTTGGGATCCAGCAGCAGGGCGTATTCGAAATAGAAGATCGCGCCCCAATTCTCCATGGCGCTGAAGAACTGGCTGCGGCCCGGCGCGGCGATGTTGTCCAGGGCCGGCAGCGGATAGGGGGTGCCGAAATAGTCGTTGTACCAGGGCAGGATATCGGCCGCCGAGGTCAGGGCGAACTGGGCCTTGGGCGTGTCGCCCTTCTTGGTGACCACGCCGACATCGACGCCGGCCGCCTTGACCGAGGCGCGATCGAAGTCGCCCACGCCGAAGAACAGCAGATAGGTCGACATCTTGGGCGAGGTGGCGAACTTCACCAGCGACTGGCCATGGCCCAGGTCGGTGGTCTTTTCGATGGGCATGTTACCCAGTGCCATCTGGCCGGTGGGCAGGGTGGCCTCGACGCTGAAGGTGGCCTTGTAGAACGGCTCGTCCCACGAGGGGATGAAGCGGCGGGCGTCGGAGTTCTCGAACTGGGTGTAGATCGCCCGCTTCTTGCCGGCCTCGGTCTCGTAGTCGAGGGCGAACAGGCCCGCGGCCTGGGTGAAGATCTTGCCGGCATAGTCGATGGCCAGGACGTACTTGCCCTTGGCCAACGGCTTGGCGAAGGTGAAGCTGGCGGTCTGGGCCGCCTCGTCGGTGGCGATCGTGGCGGCCAGCTTTTCCCCGCGAGGACCGACGATCTCGGCCTTGGCGAAAGTCAGGTCGGCGGCCTGCAGGGTGATGGTCCGGGTCGGCTCGACCACCGCGACGGCGATCTTGACCTTGGCCGTGAAGGTCAGTTTGTCGGCGTCCGGCGTGAAGGCGAGATCATAGTGCGAGGGGCGCACCGTGCGCGGCAACTGGGTGGTCACCGTCGCGGCGGTGACGCCCGGCGACCCGGCGACCGCCTTCGCGAGCGGCGCGGCCAGGGCCGAACCGGAGGCCAGCAGGAGCGCGACAGCCGCCGCGGAAGAAAGAAGTCGGCGCATGCTCGCCCCTTTTTGAAACAATTGTCTGGTGCTACCGCTCGATCGGGGGACGGAACACCGGGTTGGCGTCTCTGGAGCATTAATTCGTCGTAATGATGACGCCGATCGCCGTTGTTCCCGGCTTCGATCTTTGGCCCCAGGCCCTGGATCGCGCGACCCAGGAGGCCCTGATCGCGGCGGTCCTGGCCGCCGGCGAGGTCGCGCCCTTCACCCACTACGACACGCCGATGGGCAAGCCGATGAGCGTGGCCATGAGCAGTTTTGGTCCCCTGGGCTGGGTCAGCGACAAGGACGGCTATCGCTATGCCGACCGCGCGCCGGACGGGACGCGACCCTGGGCGCCGATGCCCGCCGCGCTAGAGGATCTCTGGCGCGAGCTGGGCGACGCCAACATCCCCGCCGACACCTGCCTGATCAATCTCTATCGCGGCGACGCCCGCATGGGCCTGCACCAGGATCGCGACGAGGCCGATCCGCGCTTTCCGGTGCTGTCGATCTCGCTGGGCGACACGGCGGTGTTCCGGATCGGCGGGACCAGCCGCAAGGACCCGACCCGCAGCCTCAAACTGGCCTCGGGCGATGTCTGCCGCCTGTCGGGCCCCGCGCGGCTGGCCTTCCACGGGGTGGACCGCGTGATCGCGGGCTCGTCCAGCCTGGTCCCCGGCGGCGGACGGATCAACCTGACCCTCAGGCGGGCGCGAGCGGGCTGAAAGTAAAAGGGCCGGCCCACCGGACGGCCCCTCTCTGAAATCTCGACCCTGACGCAGCGGAAACCGGTTACCCGGTCCGCGCCGACCTAGCCGCGCAGCTTGCGCGTCAAGGTCTCCAGGTCTTGGCTCAGGACATTGTCGTCGACGCGCAGGGCCTCGATGCGGCGCACGGCGTGCAGGACGGTGGTGTGATCGCGACCGCCGAACCGCCGACCGATGTCGGGTAGCGAGCGGGTGGTCAGCTGCTTGGCCAGCCACATGGCCGCCTGGCGCGGCCGGGCGATCGCGCGGTTGCGACGCTCGGACAGCAGGTCGGCCTGTTTCATGCCGTAGTGGTCGGCGGTGGCCTTCTGGATGTCGTCGATGGTGATGCGCTTCTCGCCCGACCGCAGGTGCGGCCGCAGGATGGCCTGCACCTCGTCGAGGGTCAGGCGCGACAGGCCCTCGCCGGCCCGGGCCGACAGGGTGTTGAGCGCGCCTTCCAGCTCGCGGACGCTGTCGGTGAACCGGTCGGCCAGGAACTGCAGCACGTCCGGACGCAGGGTCGGGTCCGAGCCGTGGGCGGCCGACAAGGTCTGGACCTTGCGCTCCAGAATGCCCATCCGCAGCGAGCGGTCGGCCGGCTCCAGGCCGCAGACCAGACCCGCCGACAGGTGCGAGCGCAGGTGGGCGTCCATCTCGGTCATGGCCGACGGCGGACGGTCCGACGAGAACACGACGCGACGGCCTTCCTCGACCAGGGCGGTCAGGGTGTGGAACAGCTCTTCCTGGGTGGACTGCTTGCCGGCGATGAAATGCACATCGTCGATGATCAGCAGGTCGGCGGCCCGCAACTCTTCCTTGAAGGCCGCCGTCTGGCGATCCATCACGGCGCGCACGAAGGTCGACAGGAAGCGTTCGGCGGTCAGATAGACCACGCGCTTGGTCGGGGCCTGACGCATGGCCTCCCAGGCCAGGGCGTTGAGCAGGTGGGTTTTGCCAAAGCCGTAAGGGCCGTGGAACAGCACCGGATTGAAGTGACCGTCGGCCCAGCTCGCCACGCGGCGCGCCACGGCGTGGGCGAATTCATTGGCCGGGCCCGGCACGAAGGTGTCGAAGGTGAAGCGCTCTTGCAGGCCCTGGGTCCGCGACGGCTTGCCGCTGGACACCGGCGCCAGGCCGGGGGCGTCGGTCGAGACGGGCAGAACGATCTCGATCGGCTCGGCCTTGGCGGCGTCGACATAGGCGCCGGCCGTGGCTTCAAATTCCTGGCGTGACTTCAGATCGATGCGACGCGCCATCGGGTCGTTGGCCGTCCACAGCTCGCCGATACGGCGCCAGGCGCTGCGACGGATCCAGTCGCGGGCGATCCCGGTCGGCGTGACCAGAACCACATCGCCGGACGGACCCTCACGCAGGACCGCCGGGGCGATCCACGACCCGAAGGACGCATCACCCAGCTCACGCTTCAAGGTCACGCTGACCTTGTGCCAGACGCCGCCGGCCGGCTCACAGGCTACCGCTGTAATCACCGTCGAGAACGCTTGGCTCGCAACCCCGCCCTTAATCGTCATTCGTCCACCGCCTCGTACAAAAACCGCCCGCAATCCAGTCGCCGCCCCCCCACAGGCCGACGATCGGTTTTTCAGCGCGCACGGGGGCTCGTTCAGCGAACACTAGGGTTCGCCGCCGCCGTTTTTTCCAAAGACTGGAAGAGCGCTGAGGCGCTTAAACTAGCCAGCCGACCCTGCCGGTCAAACGGAAAACTTGCGTCCGATCGCGGATATTTCTGTTGACTCGCGAGAGCTCCTCGCCTGGCAAGGGAATAGTTAAGTCCGCTCTTTTTCGGACACTGTTATTTCGTCAAAGCGTGCAGTTGAGCGCAAAGCAAAAGCCGGTTGGATTGCTCCAACCGGCTCTTGTAAAGACTTGAAATTCTTGAACGAACAGAGTTCGTCTAGAATTTGGACTAGGCGGCGGCCTTGTCCAGCTTCTTCAGGCGGGCGGCCAGGCGCGACACCTTGCGCGACCCCGTGTTCGGATGAACCACGCCCTTGGACACGGCGCGCATCAGTTCCGATTGCGCCTCGATAAAGGCGGCCTTGGCGACGACGGCGTCGCCGGCCGTCAGAGCGTCTTCGAACTTGCGGAGGAAGGTGCGCACGCGCGAACGGCGCGCGGTGTTGACCTCGGTGCGACGGGCGATCTTGCGGATCGCCTTCTTGGCGCCGGGATTATTGGCCATGGGTTGGACCTCGAAACGGACAGCCGCGCGGAACAGCCGCGAAGCAGGGAAAATCTTGAGCGCGCGGATATACGGGAAGCCAAGGGATTGGTCAACGGCTGTCGCGGCGGAATCCCCGCAAGGTGCGACCAGCGGCCGCGCCCCGGCCTCAGCGCCCCTTGAACGCCGGTTTCCGTTTCTCGACGAACGCCGCCATGCCTTCCTTCTGGTCCTCGAAGGCGAACAGCGAGTGGAACAGGCGCCGTTCCAGGGCCACGCCCGTGGTCAGGGTGGTTTCATAGGCGGCCAGAACCAGCTCCTTGTTCATGGCCACGGCCAGGGGTGACTGGCCGGCGATCTTGGCGGCGATCGCCAGGGCCTCGTCCACCAGCATGTCGGCCGGAAAGATCCGGCTGACGAGGCCGGCGCGCTCGGCCTCCTCGGCCCCCATCATCCGGCCGGTCAGGATCATGTCCATGGCCTTGGACTTGCCCACGAAGCGCGTGAGGCGCTGGGTGCCGCCGATGCCGGGCGAGACGCCCAGATTGATCTCGGGCTGACCGAACTTGGCGGTGTCGGCCGCGATGATCATGTCGCACATCATCGCCAGCTCGCAGCCGCCGCCCAGGGCGTAGCCGGACACGGCGGCGAGGATCGGCTTACGGCACTGCTCGATCGCCCGCGCCCCGGCGGTGAAGAAGTCGGCCTTGAACATCTCGGCATAGGACTTGTCCGACATCTCCTTGATGTCGGCCCCGGCCGCGAAGGCCTTGGCCGAGCCGGTCAGCACGATGCAGCCGACGCCGTCGTCGGCCTGGGCCTCGCCCAGGGCGACGGCCAGCTCGCCCAGCAGCTGGGCGTTCAGGGCGTTCAGCGCCTCGGGCCGGTTCAGCCGGATCAGCACGACGCCATTGGCGCCCTCCGGGGCGGTTTCGACGATCAGGGTCTGATATTCGGCCATGCGCGCGCTCCTTGATGATGCGCCGCCCTTATAGAGCGCGTCGGGCGGGGAAGGGGAGCCCTGGACCGGAGAAGGTTCGCGCGACGGTCAAAGGCGAGGAACGCCCAGGGCGCCGGACCGTTGGGTGTGGAGTATCAGGAGAGACCCCATGGCCGACCGCGACGACGTCTACGACCCGACCACCCCCGAGGCGAACCGCAACATCCACGACGGCGGCGGCGTCGGGGCCCGCGACCTGGCCAAGCAGGAAGAGCCTTCGGAGGTCGTTCCCGAGGGCGACCACGGCGAAGAGGCGCCGTCCGAGCCGATCGGCCTGGCCCATCCGGTAGCCTGACCCGGCGCGAGGCGGGACGAGACAGGCGCGGATCCGCCCTCGAAGCCAGGCTCCGCAGGAAGCCCGACCGCCAAGGTCGATGACGGCCGAAACCCTTTCCGACCTGATGGCTTCATCAAGGTCGGAAAGGGGGCCAGAACATGGGTCGGGAGCCTCTTTCGATCCGATCGCCGGGTCACACGGATCGGAAAGCGCCCTAGGCGGACGGAATTTGCGTCAGGATTGTCGCGGCGTCGAAATAGTCACGCCAATAGGTGATCCGGCCGGCGTGAACCTCGTAGACGCCGGTGACGGGGAGCTCGACCCAAGTGTCGCCGAACAGATGGCGATCCAGGCGCTCCAGCAGGACGACCGGTCCCGCCGACGCCGCCCGCAGGACCCTGAACTCATTCTCCCGCGTGGGGGCGAAGAAGGGCTCCAGAACGGCGCGAATGCCCGCAGGGCCGGTCACCGTGCCGAACGGCGGGGGGTTGGTATATTCACAAGTGTCGGAGACGAGTTTCAGCGCCTCATCATAGTTCAATGGCTCCATCAGGCTCATGAACTGTCGGACGGCGTCGATCGCGGCCAGTTGGGTTTGGGACATCTGAGGGTTCCGGGTTGAAGGACGCTTTGATCGTCGCGCCCCGGACCGACCCGCGCAATTACGTCGAAGGTCATGGCTTGGCCGCAGCGGCGCTCCGGAACAGGGCCTCGGTGTCCCGATCCGCCGGGAACAGGGTTTCGATCCGTAGCTCGTCTACGGTGACATCCTGGGCGGTGC
>JAHINZ010000248.1 GCA_018895795.1 Alphaproteobacteria bacterium | reverse complement strand
GCGGGAGCCGCCGCCCTTTCGGACTACGCGCGCGGGGCCGATCCCTTCGCTCTGGTCGGCAAGGCGCAGGTCTCGGTGGATGTCACCAACGTGGTGCGCGCTTCGCCCGACAGCTTCCGCCTGGCCTGGGTGGAGCGCCGCTATGTCGACGGCCAGTTGGCTTCGACCCAGCGTTGGAGCGCCATCCTGACCCTGGTCATCGCCGCGCCCACCTCGCCCGAGGCCTTCGTCAAAAACCCGTTCGGGATCTTCGTGCGCGCGATTTCCTGGTCTCGGGAGTACGGGGCATGACCCGGGCGATCGTCGCGATCGCATTGGCCGGGTTTGTGACCCCCGCGGCTGGCTTGGCGTCTCCGCCCCGCAAGGCTGCCGAGCGGCCGGTGGAGGCGGTGGGGGCCACCGAATATCTCTTCGCCGAGCGCGGCGTATTCGAACTTCTCGCCGCGCCGGGCTGGATCACTGACATCGTGTTGGAGCCAGGGGAGACTCTGGTCGAGACCAATCCGATCGCCGCCGGCGACACCGTCCGTTGGATCATCGGCGACAATGCGAGCGGGGAGGGCGCGAGCCGCCGGGTCCACGTCCTGGTCAAGCCGGCGACGGCGGGTCTATCGACCAACCTGATCATCAACACCAACCGGCGCAGCTATCACCTGCGGATGCGCGCCTCGCCGCGCGCCTATCTCTCGCAGGTGGCTTGGCGCTATCCGCCGGCGGCGAACGCGGCTTTGACGATCCCCGTCAGGCCAGCTGCCCTTGCGCCTGTTCCGCCTGCGCCAACGCACATCAACCTCGGCTATCGGATCAAGGGAGCGGCGCGCTGGCGGCCAGAGCGCGCCTATGACGACGGCGCGCGGACCTTTGTAGAGTTTGGCCGCGCCATCGCGCTGTCGGACCTGCCGCCACTCTATGTCCTCGGCGTCGACGGCAAGACCTCGGAACTGGTCAACTATCGCGTCGATGGCCGCCGGCTGGTGGTTGATCGCCTGTTCGACCGGGCCGAGCTGCGTTTTGGCCTCAGGCGGTGGGAGCGGCGCGTCCGGATCGAGCGAACGACGCCGCCACAGGAGGTCGGCCAATGACCCAGCCCGTCGATCAAGAACAACAGGCCATCGCCAGAACCCTCCGTCTGAGAGGACCCGCCAAGCCGGTGGCCCGCGTCTCGCGAAAGGCGCTGATCGTGACGGGCGGCGTTCTGGCGATCGGCGTGGCCGCCGCCCTGGCCTGGTCGCTACGCGAACGGGAGCGGTCCGTCGCTCAGCCGGTGTTCCAACCCGCCGCCTCGCCGCCGGAGGCGATCACTGGATTGCCGCGCGACTACTTGCGGCGCGGCGAGGCTCCGGTGCTCGGGCCGCCGCTGCCTGGTGATCTTGGTCGGCCGATGCTCAGCGCCCAGCGCGCTCGCGGGCTAGAGCCTCCGGCCTTGTCATCAGACCCCGCGATGTCTCAGCCGCCGCCAATCCCGAGGCCGGCGGACAGGGCGATGTCGCCGGACAAGGCCGTCCAGGCCCGGGAGGCGGCGCGGGCGGCGGGTCTGTTCGCCACGGCCGCCGCGCGGCGCGGCGAACCGCCATTGCCCGCCGCGCCCCTGGACGCCGCGGGGGCCAGTGTCGCCGACGAGCGCGCGACCAGTCCCGAGCGCCTGCAGGCGCCGGCTTCGCCCTACCTGCTTCAGGCCGGATCGATCATCCCCGCCGCCCTGGTGACGGGTTTGCGGTCGGACGCGGCGGGCCTGGCGATCGCCCAGGTCAGCCAGGATGTCTTCGACAGCCTGGGCGGCCATCACCTTCTGATCCCGGCCGGCTCCCGGCTGATCGGCCAATACGAAACCGCGACCCATGTCGGCCAGAGCCGCCTGTCGGTCGGGTGGACCCGACTGATCCTGCCATCGGGCCGCTCGATCATGCTCGACAAGTTGCCGGGCGCCGACGCCCAGGGCATGGCCGGGCTGGAGGACGGCGTCGATCGGCATGGCAAGGCGGTGCTCGCCGCCGCCGCGCTCAGCACGGTCCTGGCCCTTGGCGCGGAGGCCGGGCAGTCCAGCGGTGGCGATGATCTGGAACGGGCGATCCGCCGCGGGGCCAGCCAGTCGATCAGCGATGTCGGACAACAGGCGGTCGGGCGGACCCTTGCCTTGACGCCGACCCTGACCATTCGACCCGGCGCGCCGCTGCGGGTGCTGCTGTCGCGCGATTTGGTCCTTGAACCCTATGACGAGGAGGCGCGTCCATGAACAAGCTCAAGCTGGGTCCGATCGAGGACGAAACCCCCGTGAAGGTGACGGTCGACCTCCCAGCGGCCGTGCATCGCGATCTCGTCGACTATGGCAAGCAACTCGCGGCCGAGACGGGCTCGAAGGTCGCCGAACCGGGCAAGCTGATCGTGCCGATGGTGGCGCGATTCATGGAGAGCGACCGGGGTTTCACGCGCGGACGCAAGGCCAAAAAGGCCTGAACGTTCAAGTGTCTTGCGCAAACTCCTCGTCGGCCGCGAGGGTGCGAACCAGGGCGAGGATCTGATTGCGCTGGCCAGGACGAACCCCTGGAAAGGCAAACGCCAGCTCCAAGCCCTCGCGAGTGGCTAGGAATGCGTCCACGGCCGCTTGCCGTCGATTGATGACGGTGTTGTCAGCAGCTGGTTCTTCGAGGCCTTCGAAGAACCAGCTGATCGGGACCTGCATATGCAGCGCCAGGGCATGGAGTTTGGAGGCGCTGATCCGATTGGTCCCACGCTCGTACTTCTGCAACTGCTGGAAGGTCAGCCCCAGGGCCTCGGCCACCTGCGTTTGGCTGGCGCCCACCAGCTTTCGGCGCAGGCGGATACGTTGGCCGACATGGAGGTCGACAGGATGAGGGGAAGAGTTGGTCAAGGCGGAGCGCTCCAGGAGGGTTGACCGATCTGAGACGAACCGGCGGGCCGGACGGGACGCTTGAGCGCGGACTATTTTTTTTTGCGCTCGCCTAGTCGGCGCTGGAAGGATCCAGGGCGCGGTTCAACTCGAGCGCCAGACGCACGCCCGCCTTCTTCAACTGTAGCGCCACAGCGGCCTGCGCGGCGGCGTCATAGCCGGCGGGCAGGGCGATGGGCGCGGTGTCGCTGGCGCAGCCAGGCTTAGAGCCGATCGTGTAGACGGCGGACTTTGCCACTGCATAGCTTTCCCACGCCCAGGCCTTGGTGTCGCCCTTGCGCCAAGCCGTTAGATCGGCGGGCGTGATCTCGGCGGAGAGCTTGGTCGCCAGCTTGATGGGATCGGGTTCGATCGCCTCGACCGCGACCGTATCCCAATAGCTATGCAGGTTGACCGTGCGCGGGCCTCCCAGGGCCAGCGGCACGCAGTTGCCGCCCCGGTCCTGATTGTCGGCCGCGTGCAGCGGCTGGTGCAGGTCGCCGACGAAATGAAGCACGAACTTGAAGGCCAGCAGGCGTTCGGCCGGGTCGGTCTTGGGATCGGCCAGCGCCTTC
>JAHINZ010000247.1 GCA_018895795.1 Alphaproteobacteria bacterium | reverse complement strand
GCCAGGACGACCCGCAGACGCCAGGGCGGCGGCTCAAGGGTGGTCGGCCGAATGTCGCCCAAGGTGAAGCCGACCGCGCCCACCGCATTGAACCAGGCGTCGCGGGCGAAATCATAGGATCCCGGCGCGGCCGGCGGCGGCGGCGGTCCCAGAATCGCGCGCAGCAGCACCCCGTCGCCCGGTCCGGGAAGGTTTTCGGCGTCGACCGTGACCCTGATCCGGTGCGGCGTGTCGTCTGGAGCCAGACCGGCGATCCGCACCGGCGCGATCAGCACTCGCGGCCCGCCCGCCCCCGGACTGACCACATCGACCACGAAGCCCTCGACGATGCGGGGGGCCCGCGCGCCGGCGATCACGGGCGCGGCCACGCGGTCGCTGCGGATCTTGGCCGTCAACGCGCCGGCGACGGCGAAGACCAGCAGGGCCGCGCTCACCACCAGGATTCGATGGGACGACCGCCGGACGAAGACCCACGCCGCCCCGCTGATCAGGGTCGCCAGCGCCAGCAGCGGCGACGCCGGTTCGATCGGGGCTTCCAGATAGGCCGCCGCGCCCAGCCCAAATCCCACCGGGCTCCACAGCACCCAGCGCTCCAGATTGGCGTCCGCTTCCGCGCGCGCGCCGTGGTAGATCGTCGCCGGGCTAGGCCATGCGCGAACCATCGTGCTAAGACGCCCCGCCCAAGCCGCGCCTCGGTGCGCGATTCCTGCCGTCTCGGCGGCGTCCTGCCTTTCAGCATTGAGTTCGATGTCGAACCCCTCCTCCACCGACCGTGGCGTGGTCACGCGCTTCGCCCCCTCGCCCACCGGCTTTCTGCATATCGGCGGCGCCCGCACGGCGCTGTTCAACTGGTTATATGCACGTCATACGGGTGGGAAGTTCCTTCTTCGCGTGGAAGACACCGATCGCGAGCGCTCGACCGAACCCGCCGTGGCCGCGATCTTCGAGGGCCTGGACTGGCTAGGCCTGAAATCCGACGAAGAACCGGTGTTCCAGCACACCCGCGCCCCGCGCCACGCCGAGGTGGTCCAGCAACTGTTGGAGCGCGGCCGCGCCTATCGCTGCTGGATGACGGTCCAGGAACTGGAGGTTGCTCGCGAGCGGGCCCGCGCCGAGGGCCATGCGATTCGCTCGCCCTGGCGCGACGCGCCGCCGCCGGCCGATCCCTCGGCCCCGCATGTCATCCGCTTCAAGGGCCCCGCCGACGGCGAGACCCTGGTCGACGACCTGGTCAAGGGGCCGGTGACCTTCAAGAACACCGACTTGGACGACCTGGTGCTGCTGCGCGCCGACGGCGCCCCGACCTACAATCTGGCCGTGGTGGTCGATGACCACGACATGGGCGTCACCCACGTGATCCGCGGCGACGACCATCTCAACAACGCCGCCCGCCAGACCCTGATCTATCAGGCGATGGACTGGGAGCTGCCGGCCTTCGCCCATATCCCGCTGATCCACGGCCCCGACGGCGCCAAGCTATCCAAGCGCCACGGCGCGCAGGCGGTCGGCGAGTTCGCGGACATGGGCTATATCCCCGAAGGCCTGCGCAACTACCTGGCCCGGCTGGGCTGGGGCCACGGCGACGACGAGGTGTTCAACGACGCCCAGGCGATCGCATGGTTCGACGTCAAGGACGTGGTCAAGGCCCCTGCCCGTCTGGACTGGGCCAAGCTCAATCACATCAACAGCCAGCACCTGCGGCTGGCCGAGGACGGCCGGCTGGCGGACCTGACCCTCAAGGCGCTGAACGCCCAGGGCGCGAGTCTGCCGGCCGACGCGGCGGCGCGCTTGCTGGCGGTCGTGCCCCAGGTCAAGGAAGGCGCCAAGACCATCCTCGAACTGGCCGAACACTGCGCTTTCGCGCTGAAGAGCCGGCCGCTGGCGCTTGAGGAAAAAACCCGCAATCAGTTGAACGAAGAGACCGTCGCGCGCCTGACCCGCTTGCGCGATCGCCTGGCCCAGACGCCCGATTGGACGGTGGACGAGCTCGGCGCCCTATTGAAATCCTTCGCGGAATCCGAGGGGGTCGGCTTCGGCAAGTTTGGTCCGTCGCTGCGCGGCTTGCTGACGGGCGGATCGCAGGCGCCCGACCTGAACAAGATCATGACCGCCCTTGGTCGTGACGAGAGTCTCGGCCGTCTTGACGATGCGCTAGCTACGCGCGCATGAGGCTCTATAACGCAGCCGCGAAATGAAATTCGGACTACATATTCCATCCATGAAGGGGTCTCCCGCATGACCGATAAGGCCACACTGACGATCGGCGATAAAACCTACGAGCTGCCGATCCTCAAGGGCAGTACGGGTCCGGACGTCGTCGACGTCCGCAAGTTCTACGGCGACAGCGATCACTTCACCTTCGACCCGGGCTTCACCTCGACGGCGTCCTGCGAAAGCAAGATCACCTATATCGACGGTGACGCCGGTGTTTTGCTGCACCGCGGCTATCCGATCGACCAACTGGCCGAGAAGTCGAGCTTCCTGGAAGTGTGCCACCTGCTGCTGAACGGCGAACTGCCGACCGCCGAGGAGGCCGTCCGGTTCGAGCACAACATCACCTATCACACGATGTTGCACGCCCAGTTCGACCAGTTCTTCCAGGGCTTCCGTCGCGACGCCCACCCGATGGCGGTGATGACCGGCGCGGTCGGCGCCCTGTCGGCCTTCTATTCGGACAGCATCAATGTCGATGACGCGCGTGAGCGCGAGATCAGCGCCCATCGCCTGATCGCCAAGATGCCGACCATCGCGGCCCGGGCCTTCAAGTACACGATCGGCCAGCCGTTCGTGTCGCCGCGCAACGATCTGTCCTATTCGGAAAACTTCCTGCGGATGTGTTTCGCCGTGCCGGCCGAGGACTGGGTGCCCAACCCCGTCCTGACCCGGGCCATGGACCGCATCTTCATCCTGCATGCCGATCACGAGCAGAACGCCTCGACCTCGACCGTCCGTCTGGCCGGTTCGTCGGGCGCTCACCCGTTCGCCTGTATCGCCGCCGGCATCGCCTGCCTGTGGGGCCCGTCGCATGGCGGCGCCAACCAGGAAGCCCTCGAAATGCTCGAGGAAATCGGCACGGTCGAGAACATCCCCGCCTTCGTGCAGGGCGTGAAGGACAAGAAGTACAAGCTGATGGGCTTCGGCCACCGCGTGTACAAGAACTTCGATCCGCGCGCCAAGGTGATGCAGAAGACCTGCTATGAGGTGCTCGAGCAGCTGGGCATCAACGACCCGCTACTGAAGGTGGCCATGGAGCTGGAAAAGGTCGCGCTCAGCGATCCCTACTTCATCGACCGCAAGCTCTATCCGAACATCGACTTCTATTCCGGCATCACCCTGCGGGCGATGGGCTTCCCGACCAACATGTTCACCGTGTTGTTCGCTTTGGCCCGCACCGTCGGCTGGATCAGCCAGTGGAAGGAAATGTTCGAGGATCCCACCCGCAAGATCGGTCGCCCGCGTCAGCTCTATACGGGCGCGACGCTGCGCGACTACGTGCCGCTCGAAAAGCGCGGCTGAGCCTTCGAGCCTTTGTGATCTGGAAAAGCCCCGTCGCGAGACGGGGCTTTTTCTTTGTCACGGCTTGAGCAGGAAGCTGAGGATCTCGGCGATGGCGCGGTACAGCGCCTCGGGAATCTCCTCGTCGATCTCGATCGTCGACAGGGCCTGGGCCAGGGCCGGGTTCTCCTCGATCGGCACGCCGTGGTCCCGCGCCGTCTCGATGATCTTCTCGCCCAGCCAGCCCTGGCCCGAAGCCACGACCCTGGGCGCGTCGGCGCCGTCATAGTGCAAGGCGACCGCGATCCTGCCGCGCTTGCCGCCGCCGCCCACGATCCCGGTCATGATTCACGGTCCACGAAGCGCCCGACGGCGATGGGCGTGATCGCCGGCGCGCCGGCGTGAAAAGCGACCTCAGGCGTCAGTTCGGCGGCGCGCAGGGCGAGGCTCAAGGCGTCTTCCCCGGCCTGAAGACGCGCGATGGCGTCGGGCCGTTCGGCCCACAATCCCACGCGAGCGACCACACCCGTCAGGGCGATCTGAACGTGAACGGGGCCCAGGGGTTCGACATCCAGCGAGAAGCGCGCGCGCCAGGTTCGCTCGATGTCTCGATCGCCGCCCGCACCGCCCCCGCCGCCGTCGCGGCTGACCTCGAACTGCGCCACCGCGACGCCTTGGGGAGTCTGGAACGGCAGGTCGAACACCCAGCGCGGCCCCTTGGCGTCGGCCAGGCGCTCGGCCTCGGGTCGGCTGTCGGGCAGCGAGGCGATCTGCATCAGTTCCTGCCGGGCGATGGCGCCGTCGGCGCCCTTCAGCAGTCGCCGCGCGAGCTCGACCTGCGGCAGGTCCTCGGCAAGCTCCGACACCGCCGCGGCCTGAGCCGCCGTCGGACCGCCCGGATAGGGCGGCGGCGGCTTTAAAGGGGGTTGGGAACGTGCCGCGACAAGGTTGGCGCCGGCGCGAGCATCGAGGGCCTTCTCGCCGTCCTCGAGAAGCGCCGGCAAGTCGAACGCATCGTCCTCGATCAAACCAACCATCAGCATGGGACGATCCTGGACGGTCGAGGACGGCGGTGTCAGGGGGCGCGCAAGGGGAGCGGCTGGCCCGGGAGAGACTTCTGGACGCGCGGCGTCTGTCGGGCGGGCTGGGCCCTCCGCTTCTTCCGCTTCAGACGCTATGGGCGCCGTCGCGGTTGGCGATGACGT
>JAHINZ010000246.1 GCA_018895795.1 Alphaproteobacteria bacterium | reverse complement strand
GGGCCAGCTGCGACTGCTGATCAATGAGCTGAACCACCGGGTCAAGAACACCCTGGCCACGGTGCAGTCGATGGCCGCCCAGACCCTGAAGACCGAGCCCGATCCGGCGGTGGCCTTCCAGAAGTTCGAGGCGCGGCTGATGGGGCTGTCGCAGGTGCACGACGTGCTGACCCGCGAGAGCTGGCACGGGGCCGGGCTGGGCGACGTGGCCGAGCGGGCCCTGGCGCCGTTCACCGAAGCGGCCGGCCGAATCCATATCGACGGCCCGTCCGTCTGGCTGCCCCCCAATGGGGCCCTGACCATGGCGCTGATCTTCCACGAGCTGGCCACCAACGCCCTGAAATACGGCGCCCTGTCCACCGCCGAGGGCGCGGTGACTCTGGGCTGGACCTATGACGCCGCCGCCCGGACCCTGGACCTGACCTGGGTCGAGACGGGCGGCCCGCCGGTGCGCGAGCCCACGCGGCGGGGCTTCGGCTCGCGGCTGATCGAGCGCAGCCTGCGCGGCGAACTGAAGGGCGCGGCGACCATGGACTATCGGCCCGAGGGCCTGGTCTGCGCGATGCGGGCCATCCTGTCGGATCCGTCCCCGCCTCTGGCCCCCGCCCCGCCCCGCGCCTAGGGGCCTTGCCGCATGGACGCGGAGCCCTACCTAAGGGGCCGCTGTTCCGGAGAAGCCCCCCATGTCGTCCAAACGCCTCGTCGCCGCCCTGTTGATGACCGCCGCCCTGGCCGCCGTTCACCCCGCCGCCGCCCAGTCGCCCGTGGCGGTCGCGCCCGAGGCCAAGGGCTTCGCGCTCGGGGCGTTCACCGTCACCGCCCTGCGCGACGCCGACTTTCAGGCCCCCAACAACGGCAAGGTGTTCGCCATCAACGCCTCGACCGACGATGTCGCCAAGGTGCTGACCCAGGCCGGCGCGCCGGGCGACGCGATCCACCTCTCGGTCGATGGCCTGCTGGTCAGGACGCCCGATCACCTGGCTCTGCTGGACACCGGCCTGGGCCCCAAGGCCAAGGGCGTGCTGATCCAGAGCCTGGCCCTGGCCGGCGCGACCCCCGCCGACGTCACCGACGTGCTGATCACCCACGGCCATGGCGACCATGTCGGCGGCCTGCTCGACGCGGACGGTCGCTCGGCCTTCCCCAAGGCGGTGATCCGGATGGCCTCGGCCGAATGGGCCTCGTTGCGCGGCCAGGCCCCGATGAAGGCCCTGGTCGAGGCCATCGCCCCGCAGGTCCAGACCTTCGAGCCCGACGCGACGCTGTTTCCGGGCGTCAAGGCGATCGCCATCAAGGGCCATACGCCCGGCCATGTGGGTTATGAAATCACCTCCGAGGGCCGCACCCTGCTGGATATCGGCGACACCGCCCACAGCTCGATCGTGTCCCTGGCCCGGCCCGACTGGGTGATCGCCTTTGACGGCGACGCCCCGGTCGCCACCGCCAGCCGCCAGGCCCTGCTCAAGCAGACCAGCGCCGACCACACCTTGATCTTCGCGCCGCACTTCCCGTTCCCGGGCCTTGGCGAGATCGAGACGGCGGGCGCGGGCTTCCATTGGCGGGCCGACGTCCCGGCCCACGCCGGGGCCGGCCACTAGCTTCATCCGGCGCGGGCCCCTTGTCACCGGAGCGCCCGCGCCGTACCTCCCGAGGATCATGAGCTCGCCCTTCAAGACTAGCGCCCAATGACCCGCGCCAAGATCTGCGGCCTGTCGACGCCCGAGGCGGTGACCGCCGCCGTCGACGGCGGCGCGGCCTATCTGGGCTTCGTGTTCTTTGACAGGAGCCCGCGCAACCTGACGCCCGAGGCCGCCGCCCGACTGGTCGCCCCGCTTCAAGGCAGGAGTGGGCGCGGCGGGGCGGTGAAGACGGTGGCTGTCACCGTTGACCCCGACGACGCCCTGATCGACCGGCTGATGGCGACGATGTCGCCCGACCTGATCCAGGTCCACGGCAAGGAAACCCCGTCGCGGGTGGGCCAGATCGCCGCCCGGTCCGGCGTCGGGGTGATCAAGGCCTTTCCCGTCTCGTCGGCTTCGGACGTCGATCAGGCTCGCGCCTTCGAGACCGTCGCCGAGCGGTTCCTGTTCGACGCCCGCCCCGTGGAGGGCGCGGCAATGCCCGGCGGCGCCGGCGCGCGCTTCGACTGGACCCTGCTGGCCGACCGGCGCTTCGCCCGGCCGCATTTCCTGGCCGGCGGTCTGGATCCGTGGAATGTCGCCGAGGCCGTCGCGGCCTCCGGCGCGCCCCTGGTGGACGTTTCCTCTGGCGTGGAGCGCGGTCCCGGCCTAAAGGACCCCGCTCTGATCACGGCGTTTCTCGACGCCGTCAAACGCCTGTAGCTTTGCCCAGCCTTTGGATGATCTCGTGAACGCCCCCTCCAAACCCAACGACTATTCGGCCTATCCCGACGCGGAGGGTCGCTTCGGCGGCTTTGGCGGACGCTATGTGGCTGAGACCCTGATGCCGCTGGTCCTCGACCTGGGCAAGGCCTACGCCGAAGCCAAGGCCGATCCGAAGTTCCAGGATGAGCTGAAGAGCTTCAACACCCACTATGCCGGCCGGCCCAGCCCGATGTATTTCGCCGAGCGGCTGACCGAGCACTTCGGCGGGGCCAAGATCTATTTCAAGCGCGATGAGCTGAACCACACCGGCTCGCACAAGATCAACAACGCCCTGGGCCAGATCCTGCTGGCCATGCGCATGGGCAAGACCCGGATCATCGCCGAGACCGGCGCCGGCCAGCACGGCGTGGCCACCGCCACCGTCTGCGCCCGCTTCGGCCTGCCCTGCGTGGTCTATATGGGCGCCACCGACGTCGAACGTCAGAAGCCCAACGTGTTCCGCATGAACCTGCTGGGGGCCGAAGTGCGCCCGGTGACCTCGGGCACCGGCACCCTGAAGGACGCCATGAACGAGGCGATGCGCGATTGGGTGACCAATGTGCATGACACCTATTATCTGATCGGCACCGCCGCCGGCCCGCACCCCTATCCGGTGATGGTCCGCGACTTCCAGAGCGTGATCGGCATCGAGGCCCGCGCCCAGATCCTGGAAATGGAAGGCCGGCTTCCCGACGCGGTGGTCGCCTGTATCGGCGGCGGCTCCAACGCCATCGGCCTGTTCCATCCGTTCCTGGCCGATGAGGGCGTGCGGATGATCGGCGTCGAGGCCGCCGGCCACGGCGTCAAGACCGACAAGCACGCCGCCTCCCTGACCGGCGGTCGCCCCGGCGTGCTGCACGGCAACCGCACCTACCTGCTGCAGGATGACGACGGCCAGATCATCGACGCCCATTCGATCTCGGCCGGGCTGGACTATCCCGGCATCGGTCCCGAGCACTCGTTCCTGCACGAGATCGGCCGCGCCGAATATGTCTCGACCACCGACCAGGAGGCCCTGGACGCCTTCATGCTGTGCTCGCAGCTGGAAGGCATCATTCCGGCCCTGGAGCCGGCCCACGCCTTGGCCCGGGTCGGCGAAATCGCCCAGGAGCTGGGCAAGGGCAAGATCATCGTGATGAATCTGTGCGGTCGCGGCGACAAGGACATCTTCACGGTGGCCGAGGCCCTCGGGCGCAAGATCTAGGACTGAATCCAGCGTGACCAAAGACCGTATCGACCGCCGCTTCGCCGATCTGAAAGCTCAGAACCGCGCCGGCTTCGTGACCTATGTCATGGCCGGAGATCCCGACGCCGCCACGACGCTCAGCGTGCTCAAGGGCCTGCCGGGGGCCGGCGCTGATCTGATCGAGCTGGGCTTTCCCTTCTCCGACCCGATGGCCGAGGGCCCGACCATCCAGCGCGCCGCCCAGCGCGGGCTGAAATCGGGCATGACCCTGCAGGGCACGCTGGATCTGGTGGCCGCCTTCCGCGAGGGCGATGACGACACCCCGGTCATCCTGATGGGCTATCTCAACCCGGTGCTGAACCGGGGCTTCGAAAGCTTCGCCGCCGCCGCCGCCAAGGCCGGGGTCGACGGCCTGATCATCGTCGATTGCCCGCCCGAAGAGGCCGACCCGCTGTCGGACGCCCTGGAGGCCGAGCAGATCTCCCTGATTCGCCTGGCCGCCCCGACCACCGACGACGCGCGCCTGCCGATGGTGGTGCGCCGCACCTCGGGCTTCATCTACTATGTCTCGGTGGCCGGGGTGACCGGGGTGAAGTCGGCCGACGCGGCTGATGTGGCGCCCGCCGTTGAGCGACTTCGCAAGGCTTCGGGCCTGCCCGTGGCGGTCGGATTCGGCATCCGCACGCCCGAGCAAGCCGCCGCCGTGGCCCGGGTCGCCGACGCCGCCGTGGTCGGTTCGGCGCTTGTGGATGAAATTGAATCGGCGGCCCAGTTGAACGAAAACGTGACCGAGAAGGTTCTTTCCAAGGTGTCGGATCTGGCCAAGGCTGTGCGATCGGCGCGAGTCGGGAACGAAGTGAGGCTTTAAGGCTATGGCTATGGCTGAACCCCAGGACCCGAAAAAGGGCGACAAATCAAAGGCCTCGGCCGACAGCCGACGCGGCGGCGGCTGGTTGTCGCGCATCGCCCCCGGCGTGCGCGGCGCCTTCGCCAAGCGCGAGACGCCCGAGAACCTCTGGGTCAAATGCCCCGATACGGGCGAAATGATCTTCCGCTCCGACCTGGAAGCCGCCCTGTGGGTAACCCCGGCCGGGCGCCATATGCGCATCGGGCCCGAGGCCCGCTTCAAGTTCACCTTCGACGACGCCGCCTATGAGGTCCTGCCCAGCCCGGCCGTGCCCGAGGATCCGCTGCACTTCTCCGACGGCAAGCCCTACAAGGAACGCCTCGCGGCGGCCCGCAAGGCGACCGGCGAGCCCGACGCCATGGCGATCGGCGTCGGCAAGGTCGGCGGCGCGGACGCGGTCGTGCTGGTCCAGGACTTCGCCTTCATGGGCGGCTCGCTGGGCATGGCCGCGGGCGAGGGCTTCATCGCCGCCGCCCACGCCGCCTTGGAGCGCCAGATTCCGCTGGTGGCCTTCACCGCCGCCGGCGGGGCGCGCATGCAGGAAGGCGCGCTGTCGCTGATGCAGATGGCCCGCACCACCCTGGCCATCAACGAGCTGAAGACCGCCGCCCTGCCTTATATCGTGGTTCTGACCGACCCGACCACCGGCGGCGTCACCGCTTCCTACGCCATGCTGGGCGACGTGCACCTGGCCGAGCCGGGCGCCCTGATCGGCTTCGCCGGTCCGCGCGTCATCGAACAGACCATCCGCGAGACCCTGCCGCCCGGTTTCCAGCGCGCGGAATATCTGGTCGAAAAAGGCATGGTCGACCGCGTCACGCCGCGCAAGGACCTGCCCGCCGTGCTGGGCTCTATCCTGACCACCCTGATGATGGGGCGCGGTCGCAAGGCGGCCTAGAAAAATGATCGCTGCTCCCCCTCTGGGGGAGCTGTCGCGGAGCGACTGAGGGGGCCTTCTCGGCATAGGCCGTGCTGTCCCCCTCCGCCCCTCCGGGCCACCTCCCCCCAGAGGGGGAGGATCTCGAGCGTCACATGACCGACCATCTCCGCGCCCACGACGCCGCCCTGGCCCGGTTGCAGGCCCTGCATCCCAAGCGGATCGACCTGTCGCTGGAGCGCATGCTGCGGCTGTGCGCGGCGCTCGGCAATCCGCAGGACCGGCTGCCGCCGATGATCCACGTGGCCGGCACCAACGGCAAGGGCTCGACGGTGGCCTATCTGCGGGCCATGGCCGAGGCGGCCGGGCTCAAGGTGCACGTGTTCACCTCGCCGCATCTGGTGCGCTTCGCCGAGCGCATCCGCCTGGCTGGAACCCTGATCACCGACGCGCATCTGGCCGAGGTTCTGGATCGGGTGGAGGCGGCCAATGCCGGCCTGCCGATCACCTTTTTCGAGATCACCACGGCCGCCGCCCTGGTCGCCTTCGCCGAGGTCCCGGCCGATCTGTGCGTGATCGAGGTGGGCCTGGGCGGCGTGCTGGACGCGACCAATGTGGTCACGCCCAAGGTCAGCGTCATCGCGCCCATCGACATCGATCATCGTGAGTTTCTCGGCGACACCATCGAGCAGATCGCCGTCGAGAAGGCCGGGATCATCAAGCCGGACGCGCCAGTCGTCTCGGCCCGCCAGCGCCCGGAGGCCGAGGACATCATCGACATGGCCGCCGCCATGGCCGGGGTCGAGCCCACCGTGATGGGCCGGGACTTTGACGCCTGGAACGAGCGGGGCCGGTTGCTGGTGCAGATGCCGGACCGGCTGCTGGATCTGCCCGCGCCGTCCCTGCCGGGCGATCACCAGTTCGCCAATGCGGGCCTGGCGGTCGCGGCGTTGCTGACGCTGAACGACCCGCGCATCGACGAGGCCGCCATGGCGGCCGGGATCGCCGGGGCGATCTGGCCCGCCCGCTTCCAGCGGCTGACCTCAGGGCCCCTGGCGCGGCAGGCCAAGGCCGCCGGCGCCGATCTGTGGCTCGACGGGGGGCACAATCCCCATGCGGGTCAGGCCGTGGCGCGAGCCCTGGGCGACTTGGCCGCCCGCGACGGCCGGCCCGTGGCGCTGATCGCTGGCCTGCTGGCCAACAAGGACGCCACCGGCTTTTTCGCGGCCTTCGCGCCGCTGAAGGCTCGGGTGTTCACGGTCACCTTCGAGGGCCACGCCGCCGCGCCCGCCGCCCAGACCGCCGCGGCCGCCGAACTGGCCGGGCTGCGCGCCCATGCCTGCGACAGCGTGCAGGACGCCCTGACCAAGGCCCTGGCCCTGTCGCCGACCCCGCACGTGCTGATCTGCGGCTCGCTCTACCTGGCCGGCGAGGTCCTGGCGATGAGCCCGGAAACCTGGCCGAGCTGAAGCAGAGCTTGGGCGCGGCGGCCGACAGGCGTATGGCTGGCGCACGCCGATAGGGCGGCTCGGCCCGCTGGACCTCCCGGCAGGCGCGCCCGTCCTGGCAGGAGCCGCCGATGGCCAAGGGTCAGAAGAAGTCCAACAAGGAAGTCCGCAAACCGAAGGCCGACAAGAAGGCCGCGCCGGCCTCGGTCTCGCCGTTCATCGTCACGTCGGCCAAGAAGTAGAGCCCAATACCAAACCGCCCACCCCGCCTAGGCGGGATGGGCGGCTGGAAGACCGTAGAGACGCGAAGGCGGTTAGGCCGGCTGTTGAACGCCGGCTTCGTTGAGCCATTCCAGGATCTTCTGTTTGGGCATGGCGCCGACCTTCATCGAGGTCATCTGGCCGCCGCGGAACAACATCATGGTCGGGATGCCGCGCACGCCGTAGCGCGACGGCGTCGTGGGGCTGTCCTCGATATTGAGCTTGGCCACGGTGACGTGATCGGCCAGCTCCTCGGAGATCTGCTCCAGGGCCGGGGCGATCTGCTTGCAGGGGCCGCACCATTCGGCCCAGAAATCGACCAGCACCGCGCCCTCGGCTTGCAGCACGTCGCGGTCGAAGGATTCGTCGGTCACGGTCACGGTGCTCATAGAGTCTGCTCCATCTGAGCGCCGTCCTCCGATCAAGGAACGGGGCGGCGCGAAAAATAACAAAGGCCCGCGAGTCGTCGCGAGCGCTTGAACAAGATGTAGGGGCGCGCCGGCCGCCCGGCAACGGTCTAGCCGATACTGCCCAGGGCCCGGGCCATCACCTTTTCTGGAACCTCCATCAGTTTGGGGCCGTCCGTCCACACCAGGGCCGCCGCGACCGGGCGGTCGGGGAACACCTCGCGCAGCACCGCCACATAGACCGCCATCTGGGCCAGATAGGCCGGATCGGCGTCCTCGATCGCGGCCGGGGCGGGGCGGTTGGTCTTGTAATCGACCACCAGAACCCGCTCGCCTGTCACCACCAGCCGGTCGACCCGACCCGAGATCGCCAGGCCCTTGGGCAGCAGGGCGCTGGTCCCCGCCAGGGCCACCTCGGCCCGCGAGCCGGGACCGAATACGGCCGCGAAGCGGTCGTCCTCCAGCACACCGAACGCGGCGGCGGCCATTTCGAAGCGCTGCTCGTCGGTCAGGTCACGCTCGGCGGGAACCACGTCGGGCAGGATCTGCAGCAGCCGGTGAATGATCTCGCCGCGCCGGTAGCGCCCCAGGCCTTCGACCTTGGCCAGGGGCGAGGGGGCGGGCGCTCGGGAGTCGGCCTCGTCCTCGATCCGCGACGGCGCGGCGTAACGGGCCAGGGCCGGTTCCGCCGCCGCCAGTCCGGTCGCCCAGCCGGGCAGGGGCGCCGTGACCAGCGCCGCCAGGGTCTCTTGGGGCAAGGTCAGCGGATCGGGGCCAAAGCGCAGGATCGGCGCGTCGGGGTCGCCGATCTGGCGCACCTCCGGCGCGATGTCGGCATGGGCGAAGGCCGCCCGCGCCGCCGCGTACCAGCCGCCGACGTTCTCGTCCTTGGTGCGGGCGTCGATCCGGCCGCACAGGATCAGGCGATCCCGGGCCCGGGTCAGGGCGACATAGTAGAGCCGCAGGGCCTCCTCGGCCTCCTTGCGGTCGCGCAGCTCGCGGGCGGCGGTCGAGGCGGCGCAGTCGGACTTCGCGCCCGTCGACCACAAGACCCCCCCGGCGTCCGTGGCCAGCAGCGGCGAGCCGCCCGCGCCGCGCTTCACCGTGGTCTCGGGCAGGAAGACGATCGGCGCCTCCAGACCCTTGGAGCCGTGGGCGGTCATCACCCGCACCTCGCGGCGAGCCCCTTCCATCTCGCGCTTGACGATGATGTCCAGCGCCGCGAAGTCGGCGACCAGGGCTTCCAGGTCGCGGATATTGCGCTGCTCGGCGTTCATCACCTGGGCCAGGAACTCGTCCAGAGCCTCGTCGGCCTCGCCGCCCAGTCGGGTCAGGACCTTGGCGCGGTTGGACTGGCCGGCTGCGTCGACCTTGCCCAGCAACGCGGCGAAGAACTCGAACGGCTGGCGCTTTCGACCCTCGGCCAGGGCCCAGTCCAGCAGGTCGCGGGCGGCGGCCCAGCGGTGATCCTGATCGGCGCGCTCTGACAGTACGGTCCACAGCGTCGCCTTGCGGCCCCTGGCCAGGGCGTAGACGTCTTCGTCGGCCAGGCCGCAGAACGGGCTCTTCAGCAGGGCCGCCAGGGTCAGGTCGTCCTCGGGGAACAGCGCGAACCGGCCCAGGGCCAGCAGGTCGTCAAAGGCGATATGGGCCGACAGCGACAGACGGTCGGCGCCGGCCACCGGCACGCCGCGCCGCTTCAGGGCCCGAATGATCTCCTCGAACAGCACCTTGCGGCGACGCACCAGGATCAGGATGTCGCCGGCGTGGGCGGCGCGGCGTTTCCCCGTCTCCTTGTCATGGACCTCGTCGCCGCGATCCAGGATGCCCTTGATCTCGCCGGCGATGGCCTCGGCCAGGCGGCGATTGGCGCTGTGCTCGGTCTGGGCGTCGACCGGCGTTTCCCAGGCGTCGCGCTCCTCGCCGGGGAACTCCCGGGTCAGCGGCCACAGGTCGACACAGCCGGGGCCGTCGGTGCGGAACGGCTGGTGGGTGACCAGGTCATCGCCCGCCGGCGGCGGCACCCCCTCGCGGGTGGCCGGATCGGAGAACAGGGCGTCGACGAAGCTCAGCACCTCGCGGGTCGAGCGGTAGGACACCGTCAGCGGCACGCCCAGCCCCACCTGACCCACGGCCGCGATCTGGGCGAGATAGGCTTGGGTCTCGATCAGCAGCCGCTGCGGATCGGCGCCCTGGAACGAATAGATCGACTGTTTCTCGTCGCCGACCACGAACAGGGTCCGGGTCTCGCGACCCTTGCGCCAGCCGCCCGCTCCGGCCCCGGCGAAGAAGTCGGCGGTCAGGGCTCGCAGGATCGCCCACTGGTCGGGGGCGGTGTCCTGGGCCTCGTCCAGCAGGATGTGGTCGATGCCGCCGTCCAGCTTGTACAGCACCCAGGCCGCGTCGACCTTCTGGGTCAGCAACACTCGGGTGCGGTCGATCAGATCGGTGAAGTCCAGGGCCCCGCGCGACGCCTTCTCATTGGCGTGGGCCAGGATGTACAGCGAGGCCAGGCGCAGAGCCCCAGCCGTGTCGTGGGCCACGCCGGCGGCGCGGACCTGCTGGCGCACGAACGACAGGCGGTCGGTCTCCTCCAGCAGCGCCTCGCGCAGATCCTCCCGCGCCTTGAAGGTCGTCGTCGTCTGCAGGTGCTTGCGGGGGTCTTCCTTGTCGGTGAACAGGGCCGCCAGGGCGTCGCTGAAGTCGCCGCTGGCCAGGGTGAGACGCAGCCGGGCGGCGTGTTCGGTGTCACGAACCTTGCCGCTGGACTCCAGCAGGCTGGCGCAGGCTTCCCACAGATCGGGATCCAGCGCGTCCATCGCCTCGGCGGCGACAGCCTCGGCATCGGTGGATTCGTCGAACCCGCAGACCGTCCAGACATCCTCTATCGCGCCGGTCAGGTCGCCGTGGCGCGCGAGATAGTCGGCGATCGCGCCGCGCCGGATCTCGAAGGTTCCGAACATCGCCTCGAAGGCGGCGAAGTCC
>JAHINZ010000245.1 GCA_018895795.1 Alphaproteobacteria bacterium | reverse complement strand
TCCCCCTCCCCGTGGGGGGGGGGGGACAGGGGGGGGGGGGGGGGGTCGGCTCGGCGCTCATCCAGACGTCGCCAAGTACGACCCGAGGCGGCGCTGCCCCCTCAGTCGCTCCGCGACAGCTCCCCCAGAGGGGGAGGATCAACCAGAACGTCCTCCCACCACCCTTCCGAGACGTTCCGAAGGTCCGCTGTCCGGCGGGCCTCCGCACTTGAATAGTGTGATGGAAGACCGCACGTTTTCGCCACCCACGCTGGAGCCTTCGATGTCCAACTTCACACCCGCTAGTTGGGTCGCGGTCTTCTTGGCGATCTATGGGGCGCTAGTCGTCGTCTTCATGAACCGCAGAGGTCAGTAGCCTGGCGCCTGCTCTCCGCCAGAACAGGGGATCGCATCCACGCATTCTATCGCGCTCGCGGGTCGATAGGCAGCATGCAAGGTTCGCGACGGGTGGAGACCCTCGACGCGACCCAATGCCGGTTCAGCCGGGACGTGGCGCTCAGAACGCCTTGCCGTTCACCTCCACCGGCTCCAACGCGAAGACATCGACATCGTCGAGGCAGCGCACATTGATGGCGGCCATCTTGACGCCGCCGGGGCCCTCGCCGCGCCCGAAGGACTCGATGCCGCATTCCGAACAGAACAGGTGGGCGATCTTGTGGGTGTTGAACCGGTATTCGGTCAGGACGTCCTGACCCTGGAGCAGCTTGAAATCTTCCTCGCCGGCGAAGGCCAGGACCGAACCCAGCTTGCCGCACCGCGAGCAGTTGCAGCTGATCAGGTCCTCGAGCCCGACCTCGACCTCGAACCGGACCTTGCCGCACTGACAGCCGCCTTGATGCCTAGCCATGACCGCGTCTCCTCGTTCGCCGCCGACTAGACGTCTTCCAGCAACGCCACGCCCGGCGCGGTCTTCAACGCCCCGCGCAGCGCGGCGTCCAACATATAGCGACCCGGTAGCTTCAGCTCGATCTCGCGCCCGCCGCCGATCGCAGCGATGAAGGTGATCTCGCCGCCTTTTTGCGACACGGCGGGGTCCAGGCGTTTTTTCAGCGCCTCGATCTCGGTGGCTGAGGGCGACAGATGCACGCGCAAGCCCGCCACGACATTCTCGATCGCCTTTTCAATGGGCTCGGCGTCGTCGCCAAAGAAGCGCACCTCGCCGTCACGCGCCTTGGCCCGCACCTTGATGGACACCGATTTCCCCGGCTCCAGCACCTCGCGGCACTTGCGCAGGGCCTCGGGCGGAAACAGCACCTCATATTCACCTGTCGGATCCGACAGCGACACGAAGGCGAAGCGTTCGCCGCTTTGGGACGCCCGCTCCTGGCGGCGCCGCACGACGCCGCACATGCGGAAGGCCTCCATGCCGGCTTCAGCCTGGGGGATCACCTCGGTCAGCATCGCCGTGCGCCGACGGCGCAGCATGCCGACCATATCCTCCAGCGGATGCCCCGTCAGATAGAAGCCGACGGCCGCCAACTCCTCGTCGAGCAGATCGACCTGATTCCACGGATCGATCTTCTTCAGGCGCGGCCGACCGGCGGCGGGGTCGGCGCCGAACAAGGCGTGCTGGCCGCCTTGGCGATCGGCGGCGACGCTCTGGCCGTGCGCGATCAGCACGTCGGACGAGGCCAGGATCTGCGCCCGGTTCTTGTGGAAGGAGTCGAAGGCCCCGGCCCGGGCCAGGTTCTCGATCGCCCGCTTGTTGACCTGGCGGGGATCGACCCGTTCGACGAAATCGAAGATGTCGCGGAACGGCCCGCCCTCCCCGCGCACGGCGACCAGGTGCTTCATCGCCTCCAGGCCGACATTGCGCACCGCGCCCAGGGCGTAGAGCACTTCACCGTCCTCGACCTCGAAGTCGGCGCCGGACCGGTTGACGTCCGGCGCGCGCACCGTGACGCCAAAGCGCCGGGCGTCCTGGTGGAAGACCGCCAGCTTGTCGGTGTTGGAGATGTCCAGGCTCATCGACGCGGCCAGGAACTCGACCGGCGAGTTGGCCTTCAGCCAGGCCGTCTGATAGGCGATCAGCGCATAGGCGGCCGCGTGGCTCTTGTTGAAGCCATAGCCGGCGAACTTGGCGACCAGCTCGAAGATCGAGCCAGACTGCTCCTCGGGAACGTTCTTGGCCTTGGCGCCGTCGACGAAACGGATCTTCTGGAGATCCATTTCCTCCTTTTTCTTCTTGCCCATGGCCCGACGCAGAAGGTCGGCCTCGCCCAGGCTGTAACCCGCCAGGATCTGGGCGATCTGCATCACCTGTTCCTGATAGACGATGACGCCGTAGGTCTCCTTCAGCACGCCTTCCAGAGACGGATGCAGGGTGTCGACCGGTTTGCGGCCGAACTTGCAGTCGACAAAGGTGTCGATGTTGTCCATCGGGCCCGGTCGATACAGCGAGATCAGCGCGGTGATCTCCTCGATCGAGCTGCAGCGCATCTTGCGCAGCGTGTCGCGCATGCCCTGGCTTTCCAGCTGGAACACGCCGACCGTCTGGCCCGAAGCGAGCAGCTCATAGGTCTTGGCGTCGTCGAAGGGCAGCTTGGTCAGATCGACCTCGGCCCCGCGCTTTTTCAGGTGCTTCACGGCGCGATCCAGCACCGTCAGGGTCTTCAGGCCCAGGAAGTCGAACTTCACCAGACCGGCGCTCTCGACCCACTTCATATTGAACTGAGTGGCGGGAAGGTCCGACCGCGGGTCCTTGTAGAGCGGCGTCAGCTGGGTCAGAGGCCGGTCGCCGATCACCAAGCCGGCGGCGTGGGTCGAGGCGTTGCGGTACAGCCCTTCCAGCTGCAGGGCGACGTCCAGACAATTGGAGACGTTGCCGTCTTCCTTCTTGGCCTGTTTGAGGCGCGGCTCCAGCTCGATGGCCTGGGCCAGGGTCACCGGCGCCGCCGGGTTGTTGGGCACCATCTTGCAGAGCCGGTCGACCAGGCCCAGCGGCAGCTGCATCACCCGCCCGACGTCGCGCAGCACGGCCCGGGCCTGCAGCGAACCGAAGGTGATGATCTGGGCCACGCGATCGCGGCCGTATTTTTCCTGAACGTAGACAATGACCTCTTCACGCCGCTCTTGGCAGAAGTCGATGTCGAAGTCGGGCATGGACACCCGCTCGGGATTGAGGAACCGCTCGAACAGCAAGCCGAAGCGCAGCGGATCAAGATCGGTGATGGTCAGCACCCAGGCGACCAGCGAGCCCGCGCCGGAACCCCGGCCGGGGCCGACCGGAATGCCGTGCGACTTGGCCCATTTGATGAAGTCCGAAACGATCAGGAAATAGCCCGGAAAGCCCATCTTGATGATGATGCCGAGCTCGAACTCCAGGCGATCCCAATAGACCTTCTCATCGACGGCCAGGAGATTGTCCGCCAATCGGGCCCTGAGGCCCTCGCGCGCCTGGTGGCTCAATTCCTCCGGCTCGCTGCGTCCCGCGCCGGTCGGGAAGCTGGGCAGGATGGGGTCGCGCTTATGGACCATGAAGGCGCAGCGACGGGCGATATCGATGGTGTTGTCGCAAGCTTCCGGCAGGTCCGAGAACAGCTTGCGCATGTCGGCGGCCGGCTTGAACCAGTGCTCGGGCGTCACCCGGCGGCGTTCGTCCTGCCCCACGAAGGCGCCGTCGGAAATGCACAGCAGGGCGTCGTGCGCCTCGTACAGCGCGGCCTTGGCGAAATAGACGTCGTTGGTGGCCACCAGCGGCACGTCATGCTCATAGGCCCAGTTGACCAGGCCGGGCTCAGCAGCGGCCTGCCGGGGCAAACCATGTCTTTGCAGCTCGACATAGAACCGATCGCCAAACACCCGACTCATCTCGGCCAGGGCGGCCGAGGCCTCGACGGCCTTGCCGGAGGCGAACAGGCCGCCGCCGAACAAATCGCCCGAGGTGGCCAGGTTCAGGTCCTGGACAGCATGCAGCTCATAGAAGAACCAGCCGGCCG
>JAHINZ010000244.1 GCA_018895795.1 Alphaproteobacteria bacterium | reverse complement strand
CCGACACCTTCTCCCGCAAGGGGAGAAGGACGCTAAACCGGCGCGTCCGTGTCCACGACCGGTCCAAACACCCGCTGGAAACTCGCCCGCAGCGCCGCATCGGCCTCGTCCATGGTCACCGGCAGGCCCAGGTCGACCAGGCTGGTGACGCCGTGCTCGGTCTGGCCGCAGGGCACGATGCCGGAGAAGTGGCCCAGGTCGGGCTCCACGTTCAGGCTGATGCCGTGGAAGCTGACCCATTTGCGCAGCTTGACGCCGATGGCGGCGATCTTGTCCTCGCGCGACCACCCCGCGCCCTTGCGTTCCACCCAGACGCCGACCCGGCCTTGGCGCATCTCACCGACGACGTTGAACGCCGCCAGGGCGTCGATGATCCAGGCCTCCAGCGCCTCCACGAAGGCCCGCACGTCGCGGCCGCGACGGGTCAGGTCCAGCATCACATAGGCCACCCGCTGGCCGGGGCCGTGATAGGTGTACTGGCCGCCGCGCCCGCTCGCGAACACCGGAAAGCGGTCGGGCTCGATCAGGTCCGCCCCCTTGGCCGAGACGCCGGCGGTATAGAGCGGCGGATGCTCCAACAGCCAGACCAGTTCGCCCGCCGTGCCGTCAGCTATGGCGGCGGCGCGGGCCTCCATGGCGGCAACGGCTGCCGGGTAGGGGACAAAGCCGGTCGAAACCGCCCACTGCACGGGCGCGTCGTCGCCGCGTCCCAGGAGTGGGTTTCCTTTATTTTCAACGCTTAACGGGCGATCAAGCATACGGCCCTATTCTTGCAAACTCGAGGACGCGACCAAGAATGGTCGCGTGTCGATTCAGGGACCTTAGTTCGTGAGCCAGGTCAACGCCGTCAATGTCGAGATCTCCGTTCTTTTGGGGCGCTCGATTCTACCCATGCAGCAGCTGCTGCGCATGGGCCGCGGCGCGGTGATCCCGCTGGACGCCAAGACCAATGATGAGGTCTGGATCCTGGCCAACAACCACCCCATCGCCCGCGGCGAGATCCAGATCACCGACGATCGCATCGCCATCCAGGTGACGCGCGCCGCCGACGTCTATGACTACATGGCCGGCGGCGTCTGACGGCGCCCAGTTAGTTTCGTCCTCAGGACAACTCGGCTCTTCCCAAACCAGATTCAGTTTGCTACCTGCCGCGCCTCACCACGTGCGGTCGTGGCGGAATTGGTAGACGCGCAGCGTTGAGGTCGCTGTGCCCGAAAGGGCGTGGAAGTTCGAGTCTTCTCGACCGCACCAGGTGAGATCTAGGACTAGAGCGCGTTTGGCGAAATCGGTTTCCGACTCGCGAGGCGCGCTCTAATCGTTTCAGGCCTTGCCTTCCTTTTGGGAAGCGAGCCCGCCCCCCGATCGGAAACAAGCCCGCAGCGCCACCGCTCTCGAAAGCTCAGGAGGCCCCCATGACCCGGGACATCGCCGAACTGACCG
Organism: Alphaproteobacteria bacterium; assembly: GCA_018895795.1. GTDB lineage: Bacteria > Pseudomonadota > Alphaproteobacteria > Caulobacterales > Caulobacteraceae > Caulobacter. Next base: position 4,303 of record JAHINZ010000244.1, on the reverse strand, counting down.
ATGACGCGCTGGACGGCGTCGCCTTCCCCGAGGTGACGATTCCCGAGGACCTCGAAGACCTCGCCCTGGGCGACGACTACGCGCTCAATCCCGAATATGTCGAGATGGTGATCGACGCCGCCGACAGCGGCAAGACCGAGCGCCTGCGCGAGCTGGTCGGGGCGCTGGAGCCCGCCGACGTCGCCGATCTGATGGGCTTTCTGTCCTCGGCCTATCGCGAAGAGGTGATCCCGCTTCTCGATCCCGAGGCCCTGGGCGAGATCCTGGCCGAGCTGGATGAGAACCTTCGCGAGGAGGTGCTGGAGGCCACGCCGTCGGTCGCCCTGGCGCGGGCGCTCGAGGAGCTCGACACCGACGACGCCGCCGATGTCATCGACGACCTGGACGACGCCAAGCGCTATCAGGTGCTGGCGGCCATGGGCGAGACCGATCGCGCGGCCATCGAGACCACCCTATCCTACGAGGACGAGACCGCCGGCCGCCTGATGCAGCGCGAGTTCCTGGCGGCGCCGGAATTCTGGAGTGTCGGCCACACCATCGACCACGTGCGCGAGTCCGGCGACTCCCTGCCTGAGCTGTTCTTCGACGTCTATGTGGTGGACCCGACCTACAAGCCGGTGGGGGCCATCCCGATCAGCCTGCTGTTGCGCAGCCGCCGCGACACGCCGCTGAGCGAGCTGATGGAAGCGGTCACCGAAATCCCGGTCGAGATGGGCCAGGGCGAGGTGGCCTATATCTTCGACAAATATCACCTGATCAGCGCGCCCGTGGTCGAATCCGGCGGGCGGCTGGTGGGCCAGATCACCGTGGATGACATCGTCGAGGTCATTCGCGACGAGGCGGAAGCCGACATCCTGGCCCTGGCCGGCGTGTCGGACGCCGGGCGCGACGCCAGCGTGGTCGATATCGTCAAGGCGCGCCTGCCCTGGCTGTTGCTCAATCTGGTCACAGCGACGATCGCCGTCAGCGGCGTGGCGGTGTTCAAGGCCGAGATCGCCAAGTTGGTGGCCCTGGCCATCCTGATGCCGATCGTCTCGTCCCTGGGCGGCAATGCCGGCACCCAGACCCTTGCCGTGGCCGTCCGCGCCCTGGCCAGCAAGGAGCTGACCACGGCCAATGCCCGCCGGATCATTCTGCGCGAGTTATCGGTGGGCGTGGTCAATGGCCTGTGTCTTGCGCTGGTGATGGGCGCCGCCACCTATCTTGTCTTCGGGCCGGAGGATCATCACGGAAAACTCGCGATCATCGTGGGTCTGGCCCTGGTCACCAATATCGTGACGGCGGCCGTTGGCGGCATCCTCGCGCCGCTGGCCCTGGAGAAGATGGGACGTGATCCGGCGGTGTCGTCCTCGATCTTCGTGACCTTCCTGACGGATTTCACGGGCTTTTTCGCGGTCCTGCTGATCGCGGCCCTGCTGCTGACCTGAGAAAATTCGCTCCCGCGTCACGGGAACAGCCAAAGCGGCCCCTATCTTGCCGGGAGAGAGACGAACGCATCCGCGTCTGTCTCAAACTGGGTCATTCTAGGCGATGAAACCGCGTCATCAGGTCTCCCGCGCCGCCGTCGATCTCATCAAGAGATTCGAAGGCTACCGAATGAAGGCTGCTCAGCTGCCTGACGGTCGCTGGACAATCGGCTACGGCCACACGCTCACCGCACGCGGTGGGGCGACTGTCTCCGAGAAGGACGCCGAGGCGCTCCTGCTCTACGATCTCATTTCGGTGGCTCATGCGGTCAACGAACAAACCTACGCGCCGCTGAACCAGAATCAGTTCGACGCGCTGGTCTGTTTCGCTTTCAATATCGGGCTCGACAATTTCGTGCGCTCCGGCGTTCTGCGCCGGATCAATGAAGGTTCGCTGCTGCAGGCCGCCTGCGCCATGGAGATGTGGCGCAAGGCCGACTTCGAGGGCGAACGTATCGTCATCGACGCCCTGGTCCGCCGTCGCTCCGCCGAGAAGGCGCTGTTCCTGACGCCGGCCGACGGCGTGTGGATCGCCTCGCCTAGCCCGATCTTGCGTCCCAAGGTCGACTACGACGCCAGTTGCGCCGTGCCCAAGCAAACGCCCGCCGCCGTCATGGCTCGGTTCGAGGGCGATCGGGCGGTGGTGGAACGTGAAGACGCGGCGCCCCTGACCCTGGCGATCCCCGACGAAGACGCGCCCACCGCCAGCGAGCAGGCCGCCGCCGCCGTCGGCGCGCGTCTGGAAGCGATCCTGCCGGACGTACCGACCAAGCCGGTTTCCGCGCCCGCCGCCGAGCCCGTCCATCGGGACGATCTTGGTCTGCCGGAGCTGCCGATTCCCGCCGCCGCGCCGCCTGTCGCGGTGTTCTATGAGGAACCGGAAGCGCCGGCCGCTTCGACGCCCTTCAACCTGACCTCGGAGTCCGTCTTCCGGCCGGAGCCGGCGCCTGTCGCCGAGGTCCCGACGTTCACGCCGCCGCCGATCGCCGCCGCCGAGCCGACCTTGTTTGAAACCGCCACGCGGACATCGCCGTCGGTATTCAATCTGGATGGGTTTTCGACCAGCGAGGATGTGGCGCTCAGCGCGCTGGACGTGCCGTTCTCCGAGCCCGAAACCCCGCGTTTCGGCAATCTGAGCCTGCTGCTCAGCCTCGGCGTTTTGGGCCTGGCGATGTTCAGCGGCGGGGTGCTGTGGATCCTGACCGTGGCCTCCGGCCCGGGCTTCTCGCAGATCAAGATGTTCGGCTACGGCGCCAGCATGGTCGGGGCGATCTGTTTCGTGGTTTCGGCCTATCTTTTGCTCCGCAAGCTAGCCGGCCCGGATGTGGGTGACGACGACTAGATCCCAGCCCAGAGGCTGGTGAGTATGAACGCCCGCGGGTCTCGTTGACCCGCGGGCGTTTGTGCTATGCGAATGGGCATGATGACAAATTCCGCACCCTCCATGGACTTCGCGTTGGGCGAAACCGCCGACGCGATCCGCGACACCACCGCCCGCTTCGCGGCCGACAAGATCGCGCCGATCGCCGCCCGGATCGATGAGACCAACACCTTCCCGCGCGAACTGTGGGTCCCGATGGGCGACCTGGGTCTGCATGGCATCACGGTCGAGGAAGAGTTCGGCGGCCTGGGTCTTGGCTATCTCGAGCACGTGATCGCGATGGAGGAGATCTCTCGCGCCTCGGCCTCGGTGGGCCTGTCCTACGGCGCCCATTCCAATCTCTGCGTCAACCAGATCCGCCGCTGGGGCACGCCCGAGCAGAAGCAACGCTACCTACCCAAGCTGATCAGCGGCGAGCATGTCGGCTCCTTGGCCATGAGCGAGGCGGGCTCGGGCTCGGACGTCGTCTCGATGAAGCTACGGGCCGAGCTGAAAGGCGACCGCTATGTGCTGAACGGCACGAAGTTCTGGATCACCAACGCGCCGCACGCCGACACCCTGGTGGTCTATGCCAAGACCGGCGAGCGCGGCATCACGGCCTTCCTGATCGAGAAGGGCATGAAGGGTTTCAGCGTCAGCAAGAAGCTCGACAAGATGGGCATGCGCGGGTCCGACACCGCCGAGCTGGTGTTCGAGGATTGCGAGGTCCCGGAAGAGAACGTGATGGGCCCGGTCGGCGGCGGCGTGGGGGTGCTGATGAGCGGGTTGGACTACGAGCGGGCCGTGCTGGCCGCCGGGCCGCTGGGCATCATGCAGGCCTGTATGGACGTGGTCTTGCCCTATGTTCGCGAGCGTAAGCAGTTTGGCCAGGCGATCGGCTCGTTCCAGCTGATGCAGGGCAAGGTGGCCGACATGTATGTCGCCCTGAACTCGGCGCGGGCCTATGTCTATGCCGTGGCGCGCGCCTGTGATGCGGGCAAGACCACGCGGTTCGACGCGGCGGGCGCGATCCTGCTGGCCTCGGAAAACGCCGTGAAGGCTTGTCTGGAGGCCATCCAGGCCCTGGGCGGCGCCGGCTACACCAAGGAATGGCCGGTCGAGCGCCTGCTGCGCGACGCCAAGCTTTACGACATCGGCGCCGGCACCAACGAGATCCGCCGCTTCCTGATCGGTCGCGAACTGGTCGGCGGCTAAAGTCTTCGCCGAGACGTCGCGGCCATGAAAAAGGGCCGTTCCGGTTTCCCGGAACGGCCCTCCATCGTCGTGGCCGCAGTGCGCGGCGTGACTAGAACCTCAAGCGATTCAACGCCTTTAGGCGGATACCTCGATCTTCAGGCTCCAGGTCACGATGCGCGACCTCGGTTGGAGACAATGAGACACTGGTCACCTCCTTTCAGATGTTGAACAACACAGGGAGAGTATGAGCGCGAATTCCGCGAAGAGGGAAGTGGATATT
>JAHINZ010000243.1 GCA_018895795.1 Alphaproteobacteria bacterium | reverse complement strand
GGCGGGAACCCCTCTGTCCACCGCAGGTGCGGAAGGGGCGAAGGGCGCGCGCCCTTCGCTGGCGTCTCACGCGCCAGCTGAACCAGGGGTTCCCGCCACAAGGGCGGGAATGATGGTGATCTATTGGATGAGCGTCCCGCCCCGCCTCCGCGCCGCGGGGAGCCATCCTTACATCTCACGGCGAGACGATCGCCGGTCTGGACAGGTTGCTCAAGGACGGCCCTGCGGGCCGCCGCGGAGCGGCCGGTCGAAGACCGGTCCTTGACCAACCTGTCCAGACCGGCACGCTGCAGCCTCCAAGAGATGTAAGGCTGGCTCTGCGCTGGGGCGCATGAGAAGCTACTCGCCATTCTCTATCTCCGCGACGAGCTCTAAAGCGCGCGGAATAGGAACGGCCTTCATGAAGCCGCTGTTCGGTTGCACGGCGAAATCGGGCACGGGCTCAAACACCCCGCCCTCCGCGCGACGCATCACATCCAAATGCCGGTCAAAATGATACCCAGAAACTATCGCGGCGAGCTTCACCATACCTGCCGGATCCTGAGCGAATATTGGTCCTCCGCTGAAGCCCTTGTTGTTCAACGTATCGAAGAGATGAACCATGCGGCCGTTTTGCAGTATTGAGCCGCTGTAAGTTGCTGCTTTGACCAGCGGGATAGGCCAGCGATGGCCAGCAGGAGCCACACCCTCCAAGCCAAGCGGAAAGCCACAGTAGGCGACTGGCTGACCTACAGTTAGGAGCCCTGAAATTAGCGCCTCGTCGAGGCCCTGTTCATTTACGTTATCGGAAATCAATATGGCGATGTCATCAAGTTCGCTGAGCTTCGCCTGCCTAATAGGGATGGGCATCCACACGTCATCGACCCGGAATTCGATATTCTCGCCAGCCTGAATGCCTTCGACTACGTGGCGAGCCGTGACTAGATAGCCCCTTCCTCTCACGCAGATCATGATCGCGCTGCCGGGTCCGTGAGCGTATCGAATTCTAAGTGTACGGGTGAGGTAGCGGTCCTGAAGCAGCACCCCCTACCCCTCCGCCCGCGTCAGCTTCCAGCGGATCTTCGCGCCAATCTCCGGCCGCACCTGGCTCTTCAGCACGATCTGGCCCGCCTTGCGCGCCTGGCCATGATCGAAGTGCGCTGACGCCGCGATCTCGACGTCCACCGCGTCATTGCGCAGCCACCAGCCGACATTGGACGGGCCGCGGATCAGCACGCTCTTGCCGTCGCGGGCGATCGAGGCGCGGGCGTCGGGGTGCAGGTGGAAACGGACGGCGAAGGGCAGGTAGCGGCGGGGGCCGGCGGGGTCGCCGGGGATGAGGGGCAGCAGGCTGTCCTCGCCGCGCAGTTCGTCATGGGCGATGTCCAGGAACAGCCGGCGGGCGTGGGTCAGGCCCAGCCGCCGCCAGCCGTCATGGCTGATATCCAGCCACACGCCGTTGTCGGCGTCGTGGCGGGTGACCTGCACGGCGGTGGCGCCGTCGACCAGCCACGGGCCCAGGGCCTGGGCGCGGAAGCCCGACAGCGGTCGGCCGGCCGAGCCGTCGCCGACCGAGACGGTGGAGGCGGCGTCCGACAGGCGAAAGGCCTGGGCCCCGCCGGCTTCGGGGCTCCAGCCGCAGCTGGTGATCAGCCGGTCCTTGTTGCAGACGATCTCGAGCGCGGCCGGCTGGGCGCAGGCGGCGCGGCTGAGCGGGCCGATCGGCGGCGGGCCGGTGTCGGCCATCACCTGCAGGCTGCCGCCCTGCATCTTCTCATAGCCGGCGTGCGCGGCCGAGTTGGGCGGGCGCGGGCCGGCGTCGTCATGGGCCAGGGCGGCGGCGATCCGGGCCCCGGGCACGGCCTCGCCGCCGTGGAAGGCGGCCAGATGCCCGTCGGCCAGGGTGAAGAAGCGGGTGGCCGAGGCCAGGCGATCGATGGCCCGCGACACCGCCTCGGGCGAGGGGCGGCCGCGCTGGCCCAGGGCGTCGTCCAGGGTCAGCAGGTCGAACAGCAGCTCCAGCCCCGCCTCGGGCGAGCGGCTGGCGTGACCACCGTCGCCCAGCACCACGCGGTCGATCTGGGTGGCGATGATCTTCAGGCCCTTGTCGATCAGCCGATCGCCGGGCGGGCCGGCCAGCACGCAGCCGGCGATCGTGGCAACCACGGCGCGCTCCAGCCCGCGTTCGGGGGCGTCGGAGGCCTTGAACAGCTGTCGAGCCCCGCGGGCCAGGTCCAGCGTCAGGTCGGCGACCTCGGCGTCGGAGCCTTCGGCGGCCAGGGCGCGGGCCGCGCAGGCCAGGTGGAACACCCGCCGCTCCAGGCACTCGCCGCTCCAGCTGAAGGCGTTCCAGGCCCCGAACACCCGCCGCCAGTCGTCCAGCAGGCGCAGGGCCCGCCGGGCCCCGTCATTCTTGCCGTCCTGGGGGCCGGCGGCGGCCAGGTCGGGCAGCCAGTCGAAGCGGTGCAGGGCCAGGGCGAAGCGCCGCGTGGGGCTGGGGGTGTCGAACGGATCGCCCGTTTCGCCCAGCCGCAGGGCGCCGCCCGACAGGGTCATGACGCCGGCCAGGATCTTCTTGCCGTGCTCGGCGTCGATCGGGCGCGGATCGTGGGGGTGGGCGGCCAGGCCGCGCGGCTTGGGCAGGGACAGCAGCAGGCGGTGCGGCGGCGAGCCGAACCACTCGCGCTCGACATGGGTCTTGAGATTGGCGCCGATCGCTCGCGTCAGGACGCCGCCGCGCGGAACGGCGGGAAGCCTGGGCATGCCGCGAGCGAGGCGTTTGGCGACCATCCGCTTGATCAGTCGCCCTTCAGCGCGCGGATATTGCCGGCATAGGCGGCCGGACCGCCCTTGAACACCGCCGAGCCGGCGACCAGGGCGGTGGCCCCGGCGGACACGCACTGCGGCGCGGTGGCCGGGGTGACGCCGCCGTCGACCTCGATGATGATGTCCAGGCCCGCCTTGTCGACCATCCCGCGCAGGGCTTCCACCTTGCGCAGCTGGCCGGGAATGAAGCTTTGGCCGCCAAAGCCCGGATTGACGCTCATGACCAGCAGCAGGTCGACATCCTCCAGGATCCACTCGACATGGTCCAGGCCGGTCGAGGGGTTGAACACCACCCCGGCCTTGGCCCCCAGCTCGCGGATGCGCTTGAGCGAGCGGTGCAGGTGCGGCCCCGCCTCGGGGTGGATGCTGATGATGTCGGCGCCGGCGGCGCGGAACGCCTCGAGATAAGGATCCGCCGGGCTGATCATCAGATGCACGTCGAACGGGATCTTGGCGTGCGGCCGGATGGCTTTGACGATGTCGGGGCCCAGGGTGATGTTGGGCACGAAGTGGCCGTCCATCACGTCGACATGCACCCAGTCGGCGCCGGCCGCCTCGATGGCGGCGACCTCCTGGCCGAGCTTGGCGAAATCCGAGGCGAGGATGGACGGGGCGATGATCGGGAACGCGGTCATGCCCCTGGCTTAACCGCGCAAGCCTCGCGCGACAAGCGAACGCGTTGCCGCGCTTGGCGGTTAACCGTGTCGGACGAACCGGGCCGCGAAGAAGCCGTCCTGGCCGCCGTCCCGCTGATGGGGCAGCAGGCGCAGGGTTCCGCGCGCGGTCAGGCTGGCGGCGGGGGCGCCGGCCTCTTCCGAGGCGATGGGGTCCAGGCGCATGTCTGGGCGGCGCGCCAGGAAGGCCTCGACCTGGCCTTCACCCTCTTCGGGCTCCAGCGAGCAGACGCAATAGACCAGGCGTCCGCCGATCTTGGTCTTGTCGGCGGCGGCGTCGAGCAGGCGGGCCTGGACGGCGGCCAGGCTGGCCACGTCGCCGGGCCGGGCGGCCCACAGCACGTCGGGGTGACGGCGGAAGGTGCCGGTGGCCGAGCAGGGGGCGTCCAGCAGCACGGCGTCGAAGGTGCGCGTGTCGTCCCAGGCCCCGGCGTCGGCGACCACGACCTCGGCGGTCAGGGCCATGCGGCGGAAATTGTCGGTCAGGCGCTCCAGCCGGGCGGCCGAGCGGTCGACGGCGGTGACGATCGCGCCGGCCGCGGCCAGTTGCAGGCTCTTGCCGCCGGGCGCGGCGCACAGGTCGACGGCGGTGTCGCCGGGCTTGATGTTCAGCAGGCGGGCCGGGATGGCGGCGGCGGCGTCCTGCACCCACCAGCCGCCTTCCTCGAAGCCGGGCCAGGCGGCGACGTCGCCCTTGCGGGCCAGACGCAGCGTGCCGCCCGTCAGGATCTCGCCTTCCAGCCGCTGCGCCCAGGACTCGGCCAGGGCCGGATCCTTCAGCGACAGGTCGGTGGCGGGCTCGTTGGCGATCTCGGCGGCGACAAGGCGGGCGGTCTGCGGGCCCCAGGCGGCGGTCCAGCGGGTGAACAGCCACGGCGGAGCCAGGTGTTCGGGATCATCGGACGGCGGGCCGTCGCGCAGCAGGCCGCGCAGCACGGCGTTGACCAGGCCCTTGAACGGACGGCTGGTCTTGTTGATGCCGGCCATCTCCACGGTGGTGGCCACGGCCGCGAAGGCGGGGACCTCCAGATAGAAGGCCTGGACCGCGCCCAGGCGCAGCAGGTTGCGCACGCGCGGCGGCGGCTCCTTCTGCAGTTTGGTCGACAAAGCGCGGTCGATCGGCCCCAGCCGGCGCAGGGCGGCCATGGCCAGGGCGCGGGCGAAGGCGCGCTCGCGCGGCTCCAGAAAGCGGAAGCCGTGGGCCGACGCCGCCTCGTCGAGGCCGCCGCGACGCGACAGAGCCGCGTCCATGAGGGTTAGCGCGGCTTCCCGGGCGGGCAGGCCGTCATTGATTTCCTGAGTCACCGCCCCGCCGTGCCTTGTGACGCGACCAAGCGCAAGGGGCTTGGATGATTTGGCGCGGGCTTCATGCTATCGGAACGGCATGTCCGAGATCGAAAACACCCCGAACCCAGAGGCCTTGGCCCCCGCCCCCGACAAGGTGCTGCCCCCCGCCGCCCAGCGCGCCCTGGCCGAAGCCGCCGAGCGCCGCGCCGCCGCTCAGGCCGTGGCCATGGCCGAGGAAAAAGGCGGCCGCGACGGCCCCGAGCCGACCCGCTACGGCGACTGGGAGCGTAAGGGCGTGGCGGTGGATTTCTGAGGGCTGGGCGTCTCCCCGATCGCACGGGCGGGAACGGAAATCAGGCCGGCGTCCCTACCGGACTTCGCGGGGGTCTCCAACGGGTGGTGGGCGGGCTTTAGACCCTTCTCCCCTTGCGGGAGAAGGTGGCCTGCGTAGCAGGTCGGATGAGGGGTCTCTCGGCCCTGCCGGACAGGACTTTCGACCCCTCATCCGTCAGCCTTCGGCCGACACCTTCTCCCGCAAGGGGAGAAGGATCTATGTCCGCTTGGGTCGAAAGCGGCCTTTGGCTCATTGCCAAAAAGCGGACGCCTCGCGTCCCGCTCATCCTTACATCTCTTGGAGGCTGCAGCGTGCCGGACTGTAGAGGTTGGTCAAGGACTGGCCTGCGGCCAGCCGCTCCGCGGCGACGCGAGGGCGTCGTCCTTGAGCAACCTCTACAGTCCGGCGATCGTCTCGCCGTGAGATGTAAGGATGGCTCCCTTCGCGGAGGGCGAAGATGGGGCCAGTAAACGCACCGTCATTCCCGCCCTTGTGGCGGGAACCCCTCTTTCCGCCGCAGGTGCGGGAGGGGCGAAGTGCGCGCGCACTTCGCTGGCGGCTCACGGTTCAGCTGAACCAGAGGTTCCCGCCACAAGGGCGGGAACGACGGTTGATTGAGGGAATGTGCTCCATTCCGTCCCGCTCCCGCCGAAAATCGCGGCGTCCTTCGTTGTCAGGGCTTCTAGCGCGGCCAGTATCGACTAACGTCGGGCTCTCATCCCAGGGAGGCCGTTGTCTTGCGTCTGTTAGCCCGGTTCAGCGCGGCGCTCGCCGCCGCCTTCTTGTTCGCCGCGCCGCCGGTTCTGGCCAAGCCGCCCCAGCCCGCCCTCACCGCCGGCGCGGTCGCTTCGCCGGACCGCTACGGCGCCCTGGCGGCCGAGCGGATCCTCAAAGCCGGCGGCAACGCCGTCGACGCGGCGGTGGCCACGGCCTTCGCCCTGGCCGTCACCTATCCCGAGGCCGGCAATCTGGGCGGCGGCGGGTTCATGACCCTGCTGGTCGACGGCAAGCCCTATTTTCTCGACTACCGCGAGACCGCCCCGGCCGCCGCCAAGGCCGACATGTATCTGGGCCCGGACGGCGAGCCGATCGCCGCGCTCAGCCAATACGGCGCCCTGGCCGTCGGCACGCCGGGCACGGTGCGCGGCATGGCCATGGCCCACCAGCGGTTCGGCAAGCTGCCTTGGGCCAAGGTGCTGGCCCCGGCCATCGGCTACGCCCGCGACGGATTTCTGGTCACCCCGCAGCTGATCGGCATCCTGGACGGCAGCCGCGCGCCCTTCGCCCAGAAGGGACAAGAGACCAATTTCGAGGCCCATTTCGGCGGGCTGAAGGCGGGCCAGGTGTTCCGCCAGCCGGCCCTGGCCGACACCCTGACCCGCATCGCCAAGGGCGGCGACAAGGCCTTCTACGAGGGCCAGACCGCCGCGCTGATCGTCGCCCAGATGGCGCGCGGACCGGTCAAGGGCCTGATCACCAAGGCCGACCTGGCCGCCTACAAGGCCGTCTGGCGCGAGCCCCTTCAGGCCAGCTGGCGCGGCTATGAGGTGATCACCGCCCCGCCGCCCAGCTCGGGCGGGATCGCCCTCATGCAGCTGCTGCTGATGAAGCAGGACGCCGCCAAGCTGTTCAAGGGCGCGCCGCTGAACAGCCCCCAGTACGTCCATCTCGTCTCGGAGATCGAAAAGCGGGTGTTCGCCGACCGCGCCGAATATCTGGGCGATCCGGACGTCGTGAAGGTCCCGGTCGCGGCCCTGATCGCCCCAGCCTATCTGGCCCGCCGGGCCGGCGAGATCGACCCGGCCAAGCCTTCGCCGACCCTGGCGGTGGTCCCGGGCCTGGAAAAGCCGCAGACCACCCACTTCTCGGTCGTCGACCGCTGGGGCAATGCGGTGTCCAACACCTATACCCTCAACGGCTGGTTCGGCTCGGGCGTGGTGGTCGAGGGGGCGGGCTTCCTGCTCAATGACGAGATGGACGACTTCTCGGCCAAGCCTGGCGCGCCCAACATGTTCGGCGTGGTCGGCGGTTCGGCCAACGCCATCGCGCCGGGCAAGCGGCCTTTGTCGTCAATGACCCCGACCATCCTGACCAAGGCCGGCAAGGTCGCCATGGTGATCGGCACGCCGGGCGGCTCGCGGATCTTCACCTCGGTGTTCCAGGTGCTGGCCGATGTCTATGACTTCGGCTTGCCCCTGGCCGACGCCCAGAAGGCCCAGCGCTTCCACCACCAACTGTTGCCGAAGGACACGATCTTCTTCGAGCCCTATGCGCCGGCCTCCGCCGAGCTGCGCCAGGGCCTGCAGGCCTTGGGCTATGTCGTGGAGGACCAGGACTATAACGGCGATATCGAGGCCATTCAGGTGGTGGGTCGCACGCCGGTTCCAGCGGCGGATCCTAGGGCGCGCGGCGTGGCGGTGGTGGTGAAGTAGCGGCCAGATCCTCCCCCATTTGGGGGAGGTGGCCCAGAGGGCCGGAGGGGGCTGCTCGGCGACAATCCAGATCGCGCCAGGTCGGCTTAGGCCCGCGCCGCCCCCTCAGTCGCGGAGTTTATCCTCGGGCCGGCCTCTGGCCGGTCCCGGGGGCGACAGCTTCCCCAAGGGGGGAGCATCTGCCGCTTCAAACCCCCGCCATCTCCGCGATCACCTTCAGCGCCGCCTCGCGCGGGTCATTGGCGGCCGTGATCGGCCGACCGCAGACCAGGTGGCTGGCGCCGGCGCGCAGGGCGGCTTCGGGGGTGGCGGCGCGGGCCTGGTCGTTCTTGGCCGACCAGAAGGGGCGCACGCCGGGCGTCACCACCAGGAAGTCTGGGCCGGCGATCTCGCGGGCCAAGGCCGCTTCATGGGGGCTGGAGACCACGCCGTCGACGCCGCAGTCGAGGGCCTGACGGATGCGGCGCTCGACAAGGTCGCGGGCCCCAAAAGCGTAGCCCATCTCGTTGAGGTCGGCGTCGGTCAGGCTGGTCAGCACGGTGACCGCCAGGATCTTCAGATCCGACCCGCCGCGCGCCAGCACCGCCGCCCGCATCACCTGCGGCTCGGCGTGGACGGTCAGCAGATCACAGCCCGCCTGGGCCAGCACCCGGGCCGAGCGCTCCACCGTCGCGCCGATGTCGTGCAGTTTCCAGTCGAGGAACACCGACTTGCCCTGGGCCTTCAGTTCGGCGGCCAGGCCCATGCCGCCGGTGGCCAAGAGCTCCAACCCGATCTTGTAGAAGCTGACGGCGTCGCCCAGCCGCTCGACCATGTCGCGGGCTTCGTCGACGGTGGGCAGGTCCAGCGGGACGATCAGGCGCGAGTCGGCGGTCATGGTCTTGTCCCCAGGGGTTGGCGCGCGGCCCCGCTTCACCGTAAGACAGGCGAAGATCGGGCGCTTTGATAAAGGTAGGGACGTCGAATGACCGAGGCCAAACTCGCCGTCAACTTCTTCGTCGCCCTGTTCGCCCTGATCGACCCGATCGGCAATGTGCCGCTGTTCGCCGCCGCCACCCTGGGCGCGGCCGCCGCGGGCCGGCGGATGGTGGCCGTCTATATCGGGCTGTTCGTCGCCGCCTTCCTGATCTTCTTCTATTTCAGCGGCGTGGGCCTGTTGGCCTTCTTCGGCATCTCGATGCCGGCCTTCCGCATCGCCGGCGGCATCATCCTGTTCATCCTGGGCCTGGACATGGTGCGCGACGACTTCACCACCATGTTCGCCGACGCGGCCGAGGGGATCGAGGGCCAGTCGGCCCGGGTCTACGCCAAGCAGCGCTTCGAGCGGCTGATCGTGCCGTTCGCCATGCCGTTGCTGATCGGGCCCGGCGCGATCTCGACCGTGATCATCTACGCCGCCGAGGCCAAGCGGTTCGGCTGGGCGGGTCTGGGCCTGGGCGTGGCGGTGATCTCGGCGGTGTCGGTGGTGCTGGTGGCGGTGTTCTGGGCCGCGCCCCTGATCAGCCGGGCCCTGGGCCGGATCGGCATGAGCATCGTGGTGCGCGTGCTGGGCCTGATCCTGTGCGCCCTGGCGGTGCAGTTCGTGCTGACCGGGGTGGGCGACGCGACGCGAGGACTTGTCCTTCAGGACGCCAGGGCGCCGTACGCCGCCGGGAAATAGGCGCGACCTCCATCCTGGCGCGGAAACGAATCGGCGGGGGTGGCGTTGCGTCTACGAGGGCGGCCCGGCGAAGTGCGGGGCCGCCGCCAGACCGAAGGGTGAAGATGTCTGACGTCCAAGCATCACGCGTTCCCGCCACGCCTTACCGTTGGCGTCGCGCGCCCGTGGCGGCGATGATCGCGCTCGTCATGGCGGCCTGCTCCGGGCCGACCGCGCCCGAAGATCAGTCGGAGGGCGCGCCACCCGCGCCGACCCCAGCGCCCACCGCGCCCGTCGCGCCGACCCCCGCGACCGGCGCTGACGCCACGCCCGCCGGCGATACAGTCGGCGGCGACGGCTCGCCGATCATCCTGAACGCCCTGTCCGCCGCCGACCTGCAAGCCGCCAATCTGTCGGGGGAGTTGGGTTGCAGCTTCGCCTCGCCCACGCAATCGCCGCTTCTGGTGGCCAAGGGGGATGTCGGCTCCAAGGCTTCGGCTCAAGGCGTGGTCAAGGTTGTCGACTATGTCGAGCAGGTCGGCGCCAAGGATGGGGGCGGATTTGGCGCGATGTTGAAGGGCGCCACCTTTGTGGGACGTGGCAAGACCGTGTCCGTGGCGCTGACGGACGCCAAGCCGGTCGGCGGCGGCGAATCGCCCGGCTATCCCGCGACCTTGACCTATGACCGGGCCGATGGGGCCCGCCGCGTGATCTCCGGCCTCTGGACCTGCGGTCCCTAGCGGCCGTTCTAGACCTTCCGAAACTTGCCGCCCTGGTTGGCCATCAAGGCCAGGGCCCAGTCGTCCGGCAGAATCTTGGCGATCGCGGCGATGGTCTTGTTGGGCGCGCCGGGCACGCAGACCGGGCGGTTGGCCTCGACGGCCTCGTAGCCGGTGGCGGCCACCTCGTCGGCGCCCATCCACAACCAGTCGGGCACGCCCTGGTTGACCTGGGCGCGGGTGCCGTTGACGTCGTGGAATTCCGAATAGGTGAAGCCGGGGCACAGGGCCGAGACATGGACCCCGGTCGCCAGGTTCTCCAGGTGCAGGCTCTGGGAGAACTTCACCAGAAAGCCCTTGGTCGCCGCATACAGGGTGTGGCCGGCCGCGCCGGGGACCAGGCCGGCCAGCGAGGCGACATTGACGATGCGGCCGAACCGGCGCTCGACCATGCCCGGCAGCACCTTGTGGGTCAGTTCGCAGACCGAGGTCAGCATCACCTGCAGGAACTTGCCCTGGTCGCTCCAGGCGGTGGTCGCATAGGTCCCAGGCAGGCCGTAGCCGGCGTTATTGACCAGGGCGTCGACCACCCGGCCCTGGGCCTCGACCCCGGCCAGCACGGCGTCGACCCCGGCGGGATCGGCCAGGTCGGCGGGGATGGCGTAGGCCTCGACGCCGTAGCGCAGGCGGATCTCGGCGGCCAGGGCCTCCAGGCGATCGGCGCGACGCGCGGTCAGGGCCACGTCATAGCCATGGCTGGCCAGGATGCGGGCGAAGGCGGCCCCGATGCCGGCGGAGGCGCCGGTGATCAGGGCGAGGCGACGGGCCATGGGGGCGTGTCCGATGCGAAAGCGAAACTTCGCTGAAGACCAGCACGACCCGCGATTTGGTTCAAGGCGCGGGAAAGCGTGCGCGGGAAAGGGGGAAGGGGCGCCGGGGAATCGGCGCCCCTTCGGGTCACGGCGCGGGCTCACGCTGCGTGACGGCTCTCTCGCCGGGGAGGGGCGCGGCGAGCGAGTGCGGGTTTAGGCGGCCTTGTCGAGGACCGCGTCGGCGCCTTGCGTCCAGCGCAGGGCGGCCTTGGCGATACGCTCGCCCAGCAGGCGGGCGGTCTCGCGATCGCCGGCCGGCGGGGTGATCTCGGGCGAGGCGTTGTCGCTCTGGGCGGCCAGGCCGATGAACGAGCCGACCCGGTTGAGGGTGTCGGGCCCGCGTTCGGCGGCGACGACGGTGGGCGACGGGACGCCGAGATTGACCCAGTTCATGCCGTGCTGGGCGGCCAGGATCGTCAGGCTGGCCAGGGCGTGGCCCTTGTCGCCGGCGAAGCTGTGCGAATTGGTGAAGCCCGCGGCCAGCTTGTCCTTCCAGCCGCCGGTGAAGAAGACGCCGGCGGTGGCGTCGGCGAACACTTTGAACACGCCGGAGACGTCGCCCATGTAGGTGGGAGCGCCGAAGACGATGGCGTCGGCCTTGGTCGCCGCCTCGATCAGCGGCGCGAAGTCCTGGGCGGCGCTTTCGATGGGCAGCAGCACGGCGGTCTGGCCGGCGTCACGGACGCCCTGGGCGACCTTGTCGGCGAGGACGGCGGTATGGCCGTAACCGGAATGATAAACGATGGCGACGGTGGTCATGAGGATATCCCCTGTTTAGGAACTGAAACTGTAGCGATTACGTAATATCGCTTTTCAGCTTCGCCAGGAGATCAGCAACAAATGCTGGTGCAGTTTTTCTGAGGGGGGGTCAGTTGGGGTGAATCCCTTCTCCCACACAGGGAGAAGGGTATTTTCAGCCCGCCGCGTCGGCCAGCAGGTCGGCCACGGTGATCAGGCCCAGGCGCTCGGCGGCGGCCGTGTCGGCGGCGGTGATGGCGGCGCGGACGGCGTCGGGGATCTTCTCGCCGACCGGGCAGCCCTTGACCCCTGGTGGGGCCACGCCCAGGTGGGCGCAGCCGTTCACGGCCCGCAGCACGACGTCCAGGGTGATTTCGCTGGCGGGCTTCAGCAGCCAGGTCCCGCCATTGGCGCCGGCCCGGGCCGCGATCAGCCCGGCCTTGCCGAGCATGGCGGTGACGCGTCGCACGACGACGGGATTGGTCGGCATCGAGGCGGCCAGCTCGGCGCTCGCCACCGCGCGATCCGCCGAAAAGGCTTCCTTGTGCGCCAGATAGGCGAGGGCGTGGGCCGCCACGGGAAATTTTTGGCTGTCGGACATCTCTACCAGAACGTAAGGGCGCCGCGCGCGCGTTCAATCAAAAACTCGTCACGCGCTCAAATGCTTGCGAAGCGCGGTTCACCAGACTGTCCTCGGTTTGACGGCGGTAAGACGCATCGCAATATCGGGGCCCAAGGCCTTTTCTGCTTGTCGTTCGTCAAGGAAGGCCCTAGCGCCGCGTTGCAGCGCGATTGAACCCGGATCAGATTGGGTGTATCGCGCCGCGCTTGATCGATATGGGCCCGCCTCGCGCATTTTGCGAGAGGGGACGCCCGGAGACATTGAATGGCTTCCGAAGCCTCCAGCGCGCCGTCCTTGGACAGCGACCCCGCCTCTTCCGACATTCCGCAGCAGGCCGGCCATGACCCCAAGGGTCACGGCTTCATGGCGCTCGCGCTCGGCGCCGTGGGCGTGGTGTTCGGCGACATCGGCACCAGCCCGCTCTACGCCCTGCGTGAAGCCCTGGCCCACTCCCACAACACCACCGGCATCGAGCACGCGGTGCTGGGGGTGGTGTCGTTGGTGCTGTGGACCCTGACCCTGTTCGTGACGATCAAATACGTCATCTTCTTCATGCGCGCCGACAACAAGGGCGAGGGCGGCACCCTGGCCCTGATGGCCCTGGCCCAGAAGGCTTTGGGCAAGGCCGGGCGCAAGCGTTCGGTGGCGGTGTTCTTCCTGGGCGTGATCGGCGCGGCGCTGTTCTATGGCGACGGCATCATCACCCCGGCCATCTCGGTGCTGTCGGCGGTCGAGGGCCTGAAGGACGCGCCGCACGTCGGTCACGCCCTGACGCCCTACATCCTGCCGATCTCGGCCGGCATCCTGATCATGCTGTTCATGGTTCAGGCCAAGGGCACGCACCGCATGGCGGCGCTGTTCGGCCCGATCACGGCGGTGTGGTTCCTGATCCTGGGGGCCCTCGGCGCCTGGCACCTGGCCGACGACCTGTCGATCCTGCGGGCGTTCAATCCCTGGTATGGCCTGCGTTTCCTGCTCGAGAACGGCTTTCTGGGCTTCGTGATCCTGGGCAGCGTGTTCCTGGTGGTGACCGGGGCCGAGGCGCTCTATGCCGACATGGGCCATTTCGGCAAGGCGCCGATCCGCGCCGCCTGGCTGTGGCTGGTCTTCCCGTGTCTGGCCCTGAACTATCTGGGCCAGGGTTCTCTGGTGCTGGACCATCCGTCGGCGCGGCATAATCCTTTCTGGGAAATGGTCCCGACCTTCGCCTATTGGCCCGTGCTGATCATGGCCACCATGGCCACGGTCATCGCCTCGCAGGCGGTGATCACCGGGGCCTTTTCGATGACCCAACAGGCCGTGCAACTGGGCCTGTTGCCGCGCATCGACATCAAGCGCACGTCCGAGACCCAGGCCGGCCAGATCTTCGTGCCGGCCGTCAACACCTTCCTGCTGGTTGGCGTGCTGATCCTGCTGCTGATGTTCCAGAGCTCGCACAAGCTGGCCAGCGCCTACGGCATCGCCGTGACCGGCGCGATGTTCGTCGACACCCTGCTGGCCTATGTGGTCATCCGCCAGGTGTGGAAGTGGACCCTGTGGCAGACCGCTCTGCTGCTGGTGCCGCTGGCGGTGCTGGACCTGGTGTTCATCGCCTCCAACATGCTGAAGATCCCCGACGGCGCCTGGCTGCCGCTGGCCTTCGGCGCTCTGCTGGTGCTGATCATGTGGACCTGGACGCGGGGCGCCCAGATCCTGACCGACAAGACCCGTCGCGACAGCGTGCCGCTGGTGGATCTGATGGAGATCCTGCGGGCCCGCGCGCCACACAGGGCCTCCGGCACGGCGATCTTCCTGACCTCCGATCCCGACATGACGCCGGTCGCCCTGATGCACAACCTCAAGCACAACAAGGTTCTGCACGAGCGCAACGTCATCCTGACCGTCCGCACGGCCGAAACGCCGCGGGTGGCCGAGGACGACCGGGTCAAGATCGAGAAGGTCAATGACGACTTCAAGAAGGTGGTCATCACCTACGGCTTCATGGAGAGCCCCAACCTGCCCAAGGCGCTGGCGGTGTGCCGCAAGCAGGGGCTGAAGTTCGACATCATGGCCACCAGCTTCTTCCTGGGCCGCCGCTCGATCGTGCCGTCGGCCAACAGCGGCATGCCGCTGTGGCAGGACAAGGTGTTCATCTTCCTGATGAAGAACGCCGCCAATCCGACCGACTTCTTCAAGATCCCCCCCGGCCGCGTGGTCGAGCTGGGCGCGCAGGTCACGGTCTAGGGCGATGGAGACCGCCCTGCGGATCCTCGGCGACGGCCTGTCCATCGCCGCCCTGGCGATCATCGCCTCGACGGCCCTGGCCGCCTGGCGGCGGATCCCCGCGGGCGTGGCCGTGCCGATCCAGTGGGGCTTTGCCGACAAGGCCGTCTGGCGCGCCCCCAAGGCCGTGGGCCTGCTGCTGATCCCGGCGGTCGCCATGGCGGTGATCTTCGCCTTCACCCTGTCGGGCGCGACCTTCCGGGTGCGGGGGCTGGAGGCGGCGATGGTGCTGTGCGCCCGCGCCACCCTGGCGGCGATGCTGGCCCTGGCCCACCTGCTGCACCTGCGGTTCGCCCTCAAGACCCTTCGGGACGACGGCAGCCTTTAGGCGCCCCGCCCATTAGGTCTTGACCCGAAGCCCCCGGCGCCCTTGAACGCGCGCGACTTTGTGTTTCTCCGGAAGGATCCCCGCCCATGGCCGCCAAGCCCGTGAAGAAGGTCGTTCTCGCCTATTCGGGCGGCCTCGACACCTCGATCATCCTCAAGTGGCTGCAGACCGAGTACGGCGCGGAGGTCATCACCTTCACCGCCGACCTGGGCCAGGGCGAGGAAATCGAACCGGCGCGGGCCAAGGCCCTGGCCGCCGGCGTCAAGCCGGAGAACATCTTCATCGAGGACGTGCGCGAGGAGTTCGTGCGCGACTACGTCTTCCCGATGTTCCGCGCCAACACGGTCTATGAAGGCCAGTACCTGCTGGGCACCTCGATCGCCCGGCCGCTGATCGCCAAGAAGCAGATCGAGATCGCCCGCAAGGTCGGCGCCGACGCGGTCAGCCACGGCGCCACCGGCAAGGGCAATGACCAGGTCCGCTTCGAGCTGGGCTATTACGCCCTCGAGCCCGACATCCACGTGATCGCCCCGTGGCGCGAGTGGGACTTCAAGTCGCGCGAGGCCCTGCTGGAGTTCGCCGAGAAGCACCAGATCCAGATCGCCAAGGACAAGCGCGGCGAAGCGCCGTTCAGCGTCGACGCCAACCTTCTGCACTCCTCGTCCGAGGGCAAGGTGCTGGAAGATCCGGCCGTCGAGGCCCCCGAATTCGTCCACATGCGCACCATCGCGCCGGAAGACGCCCCCGACACCCCGCACGTCTTCACGATGGACTTCGAGAAGGGCGACCCGGTCGCCATCGACGGCGTGGCGATGTCGCCGGCCACGCTGCTGACCAAGCTCAACCAGCTGGGTCACGACAATGGCGTCGGTCGCCTGGACCTGGTGGAAAACCGCTTCGTCGGCATGAAGTCGCGCGGCGTCTATGAGACCCCCGGCGGCACCATCCTGCTGGCCGCCCACCGCGGCATCGAGTCGATCACGCTCGATCGCGGCGCGATGCACCTGAAGGACGAGCTGATGCCGAAATACGCATCGCTGGTCTATAACGGCTTCTGGTTCGCCCCCGAGCGCGAGATGCTGCAGGCGGCCATCGACTACAGCCAGGCCAAGGTCACCGGCCAGGTGCGGATCAAGCTCTACAAGGGCAATGTCTCCATCATCGGCCGCACCAGCCCCTACAGCCTGTACGACCAGGACCTGGTGACGTTCGAGGAAGGCAAGGTCGCCTACGATCACCGCGACGCCGGCGGCTTCATCAAGCTCAACGCCCTGCGCCTGCGCGTGCTGGCCAAGCGCGATCGGCGCTAGGTCGACAGGTCTATGGGCGCGCCGGCTCAGTCGGCGGCGCGCCTAGGGTCATCAACGCACGAGCGGCCCCCGCTTTAGGCGGCGAGCTTAGCCACGTTGTTCTGGAAAGCGTGAAAGCGGCGCAGGGTGTCGAAGTGATCGGACTTCGATCGCCGCGAAAAAATGATCCATGACGGGATTGTGTAGTAATCCATCATACCCAGAACCAGCACCGGTCTGGCCCCCTTCGAGGGTTTTGCCTGTGCATCTGACCGCAACGTGTAGATCGCGTTTTTGAGGTCGATCGCGATCTGCGTTTGGGGGCTGAAAAGGGTTACGATGAAGGGGTCGATGTCCTTCGGCGTGGCGCTGGCGTCATAAGCTTCAAAAAGAAGATCGTAGATCGCCTTTGGGCCAATTTCATCGACCCAACTGGTGACAATTAGCAATTCCATGGCCCCGTTAGCCGCTTGGTCGCCGACGCCGGCCCACAGAAGCGCATCCGGTATAAAGCCGAGCTTTTTCAAGGCCGAGAGATACTCCCGGCCGCCTTTAAGTCGCCGTTCCATCTCGATCACAGGCTGCCCAGCCACGCGACCACTCCTTCTCGATCGAATGCTGCCGACACCATGCTGCGTGCATTGGCGCGGCTCATTCTTCCGGAACTATACTCGTGAGCGCGGATCCAATCCAGAACCGTGCGAATCGAGCCACGCAGGGCTCGCGGCGTACGCGTGAGGTCAACACCCGCAGCTTCGAAAAGTCCGCGCAAATTATGGGTATAAAGATCAGGCCGCGCCTCTCTGGAGGGCCAAGCATTTAGGCGTTCGCGCCGGATTATCAGCGCCTTGAGGGAGAACTCAACGGCAAAGCCGGCTGCCATCCAAGCTTCGCGACAGGCGAATTTATGGTCCGCCATCGCAAGTGCGACAATGCGCTTGCCCTCCGCCATCCTGAGAAAGGCATCGGCAGTAAGAGGCTGGTCAGCATCCAAGACCGGGAGCGTAGCCAATTCTACCCAGAGCTGCAAATTACCTTGGCCTCGCCCTAGGCGCGGGCCGCGTGTTTTACATCCGGTTGTACGGATAACGATCCCGGATGATCCGCTGGAAGAAGCGGCCCTTCACAGGCGAGCGCACAAAGGCGGTGCTGACCCGCTCGGGCACCCCGACATAGACATATTCGTCGCCGTCATGGAACGTGACGAACAGCTTGCCGTGCTCGGGGCTGTAGTCGATCTGGGCGATCGGCGTGGCGTTCACTCGCATGGCCTGGGCCTCCGCGATGAGGGGTCATTCCTGGAACAGAAGCGCTCTTGCCCCGCGGTCGGTTCCCTGGCCGGAAGGCCGGGCCGATCGCGAGGACGAGGCCTCGCTCGACGCGCACATACCCCAAGGGGCCCCACGGGCCAAATCCGCGACGCCGACAACGGGCGGATGCAAATCGCGCGAAGCTGGCTAAGCTTGCCGGTTCAAGGCCCCGTCCGATGGGCCGCAGGGGAGAAACACACATGCAGCCGCATTCCTGGGTCGCCGTCGTCACGCTGGTGGCCCTACTCGTTTATGTCTGGATGGGCGTCAGGGTCGGCGGGGCGCGCAAGAAGTGCGGCATCCACGCGCCCTGCATGACCGGCGATCCCGAGCTGGAGCGGCATATTCGCGTCCAGGCCAATACGCTGGAATGGCTGCCGATCTTCCTGCCGTCGCTGTGGCTGTTCGCGATCTACTGGAACGACATGGTCGCCACGATCGTCGGCGCGATCTGGATCGTGGGCCGGATCCTCTACGCCCTGGGCTATGCCGCCTCGGCCGACAAGCGCGAGCTGGGCTTCATGATCCAGGCCCTGGCGACGGCGGTGCTGCTGTTTGGCGCCCTGGGACGGGCGATCTGGATGTTGGCCGTCATCGGCGCCTGATCCGACTTTTCGACGGGAAGGGGCTCGCCTATAGCCTGAGCATGGCTCTTCCCGTCGATCCCGCCCGCTACGGCGCCTTCCTGGCCACCATGTCGGTCATGGCTGTCACGCCGGGGCCCGCCAACCTGTTCGCCATCGCCACCGGCGTGGAAAAGGGCAAGCGCGCTGCCTTGGCCGGCGTCATCGGCATGAACTGCGCCAGCCTGATCTGGTTCGCGGGCTCGGCCCTGGGCCTGGGCGCCCTGATCATCGCCTTTCCCCTGGCGTTCCACATCCTGGCCCTGGCGGGGGCCGCCTATCTGGTCTGGCTGGGCCTCAAGTCGCTATGGGCCGGCTGGAAGAACATCGAGAGTCACGCCGTCGCCACGGTCAGGGCCGGCAAGTCGGCCTTCGTGGACGGCTTCACCGTGCAGATCGCCAATCCCAAGGTGCTGCTGTTCTTCACCGCCGTCCTGCCGCCGTTCATCGATGTGCAAAGGCCGCTGGTCCCACAACTGATCATGTTCGCGGGCGCGATGATCGGCATGGATCTGATCAGCATGAGTTCCTACGGCCTGGGCGGGGCGGCGCTGTCGATGCGGATGAACGAGCCGACCTTCCGCCGAGGCTTCGCCTTCATCGTCGGCGCGCTGCTGATTTGCGCCGCGATCCTGATCGTTTCACGAGGCTGATGGTCGACTTCGATTGCAACGCCGACATCAAACGCCTTGGCGAAACCACAAAGCGTCTCCAGAGTTAAGCTTCAGGCACGCGCGTATGCCCCAAGGAGCGTCAGAGATGTCCCTCAAGAAAACCGCCCTCGTCGCGGCTCTGGTCGTCGCGGCCGGACTCTCGGCCTGCGCGACGGCGACCCCCTACCAACCCAAGACCACGTCCGGCGCGGTGACGGGCGGCTTTTCCGAACTTCGCCTGGAGACCGACCGCTATCGCGTCAGCTTCGCCGGCAACAGCCTGACCTCGCGGGAAACCGTCGAGCGTTATCTGCTGTACCGCGCCGCCGAGCTGACCGTGCAGCAGGGCTATGACTGGTTCGAGACCGCCGACCGCCGCACCGACCGGACGGCGCGCACGGTGCTGGATCCCGATCCGCTGGCCCGTCCGGGCTTCGGCTACGGCTATCCCTATGGCTACTGGCGTCCGTCGTGGCGCTATTTCGGCCCCAGCTATGGCTGGCGCAGCTGGGACCCCTTCTGGGGGGACCCCTTCTTCTATGACCGCACCCAGGTGCGGACGATCGAGAAGTTCGAGGCCGGCGCCGAGGTTGTCCTGCACAAGGGCGCCAAGCCCGAGGGTGATCCGCGGGCCTTCGACGCCCGCGAGATCATGAAGAACCTGGCCAGCAGCATCATCCTGCCGACGCCGAAGAAGTAGGTTGCGGATGGGGGCGGTCACTTGCCCCCACCGGGTCGCTACGCGACCGTCCGCCCCCGGAGGGGGCGGATGAATCATCTTCCCCCGCCGGGGGAGGAGCGCCAAAGGCGCGGAGGGGGCAAGTTACCACCCCCTCCGCTTTCCTGTATCAGCGCGGCGCCATGCGGATGCCGCCGTCCAGGCGCACGTCTTCACCGTTGAAATAGTCGTTGGTGATCATCGTCAGGGCCAGTTGGGCGTATTCCGACGGGTTGCCCAGGCGCTTGGGGAACGGCACCGAGGCGGCCAGGCCCGCCTTCACGGCTTCAGGCGCATTGTTCATCAACGGGGTGTTGAAGATGCCCGGCAGGATGCAGTTGACGCGAATGCCTTCGCTCATCAGGTCGCGGGCGATCGGCAGGGTCATGCCCACGACGCCGCCCTTGGACGCCGAATAGGCCGCCTGGCCCATCTGGCCGTCCTCGGCCGCGACCGAAGCGGTGTTGACGATGGCGCCGCGCAGGCCGTCTTCCAGCGGCTCCAGGTCGAGCATGCCCTTGGCCGACTTGGCGATGCAGCGGAACGTGCCGACCAGATTGATCTGGATGATGCGATCGAAGGCGTCGAGCGGGAAGTGCTTGGTCTCGCCGGTGGCCTTGTCGCGGCCGGCGGTCTTGGCGGCGTTGCCGGTGCCGGCGCAATTGACCAGGATGCGCTCCTGGCCGTGAGCGGCGCGGGCCTTTTCAAAGCCGGCGTCGACATCGGCGTCGGAGGTGACATTGACCTTGCAGAACACGCCGCCGATGTCCTTGGCGACCGCTTCGCCGGTCGTTTCGTTCATGTCGAAGATGGCGACCTTGACGCCTTGGGCGGCCAGGGCGCGGGCGGTGGCCTCGCCGAGGCCCGAAGCCCCCCCGGTGACGACGGCGGCGACGGTGTTGTCGAGTTTCATGGACGTTTCCTCGGGGTTTGCGTTTAAGTGCGTTGTTGAACAGGGTGTAAACCGATGAGCGCCGACGCCAAACCGTCCCCCGACGTCAACCAGATCCTCGATCCGGCCAAGGCCCTGGTCCCGGCGACGGTGCGGGTCAACGAAGAACGCGTGGCGCGCGGCTTCCTGCCCAAGATCCGCAGGGTCGCGGCCAAGATCCCGTTCGCCGCCGACGCCCTCTCGGTCTGGTGGTGCGCCCGTGATCCGACCACCCCGGTCGCCGCCAAGGGCATGATGATGGCGGCCCTGGCCTATTTCGTCCTGCCCACCGACGTCATTCCCGACATGTTGCCGGCCCTGGGCCTGACCGACGACGCGGCGGTGATCGCCGCCGTCATCGCCATCGTCGGCAAGAACCTCAAGCCCCGGCATCGGGACGCCGCCAAGGCCTTCCTGGCCAGACTCTCGTCCGATGACTGACCCGCGGCTCTGGGCCCTGTCGGGCGCCAGCGCCCTGGTCTATGGCCTGATCTTCAGCCAGCGCGAGCCTTCGGCCCTGCGCACCTTGATCAAGGGCTGCGCCGTCGGGTCCCTGGCCCTGATCGCCTATCTGGAAGGTGGCGGCGTGTTGCTGGCCATCGCCCTGGCCTTCTGCACCCTGGGCGATCTTTTTCTGGCCGGAGACCCTAAGCGCTGGTTGCCGTTCGGCCTGGCCGCCTTCCTGGTCGGCCACGTGATCTATACGCCGCTGTTTGGGACCTATGGCGCGTCGCCCGGCACGGCCTTCTGGATCGGAGCCCTGGCGGTCGGTTCTGCCGCGGGGCTGATGCTGCGGGCCCTGTGGTCGTCGCTGGGCCCCCTGCGCTTGCCGGTGATCGCCTATGTCGCCGCCATCGTCTGCATGGT
Organism: Alphaproteobacteria bacterium; assembly: GCA_018895795.1. Classification (GTDB taxonomy): domain Bacteria; phylum Pseudomonadota; class Alphaproteobacteria; order Caulobacterales; family Caulobacteraceae; genus Caulobacter. Next base: position 18,464 of record JAHINZ010000243.1, on the reverse strand, counting down.
GGTCTCCAGCCTGTTGCTGCCGCACCGCTTCTGGCCCGCCACCGTCGGCGCGGTCGCCTTCATGGCCTCCGACGCCATCCTGTCCTTCGACCTGTTCAAGGGCGCCAAGCTGCTGGGCTCGCCGCGCCTGACCGCCTGGGCGGTGTGGTTCCTGTATTGGGGTGGCCAGGTCGGGATCTGCTGGGGCATGCTGGGGGCCTGAAGCGTCAGCGCGGAACCGACCATGCCCCTTCTCGCCACCCTGCTGGTCGCCGCCCTGGGCGCGACCCCGCCCGCCGTGACCGACCCGGAGGACACGGCGACGCTGGCCGTCGTCCAGGCCTTTTTCGACGGGCTGGCGGCGGCCGATCCGGCGGCCATGCGCGCGACGATGCTGCCCGACGGCCGGTTCACGTCCCTGCGACCGGCATTGAACGGCGCGGTCCAGGTCCGCCGCGTCCTGTTCGAAGACTCGTTTGGCCAGCACATCGAGCCCGGCCTGGATGAGCGGATGTGGTCGCCCCAGATCGTACGGCGCGGCGCCTTGGCCACCGTGACCGGCCCCTACGAGTTCAAGAAGAGCGGCGTCACCAGCCACTGCGGCGTCGACATCTTCACCCTGGTCAAGCAGGACGGCGCCTGGCGCATCGCCGATCTGAGCTGGACCGTCGAGCCCGACGCCTGCCCAGACCTGAAAGGGCGCTAGCCGCCTACCAGTAGGTCGCCATGATTTCCCGCGCCCAGTCGGGCTCGCGGTGCTCGCCGCGCGGCGCGAAGCCGGCCATCATCGGCTTGATGTCCAGCACCGGCGTACCGTCTATGGCGTCCAGGCCCTCCACCTCGAGATGGAGGCCGTCCACCGCCACGATCCTGCAGACCGTGACGCCGATCCGATTGGGCCGGTTCTTGCCGCGCTGGGCGAAGATGCCGATCTTCGGCCAGGCGGGGTTGCCGCGCGGATGGCGGGCGCCGGTGACGATCTGGTCGTCGGTCACCCGATCGAAGACATAGATCACCTCGGCGTGGCTGAAGGTCTCCAGCCCCATCAGCGCCTCGGCGGTGAAGCGGGCGGGGTCCAGCGCGATCTTGGCGCGGCTCTGGCCCCAATCATCGTCTTCCGGAACGTCGCGGCCGCCCTCGACCCGGCCGATCGGCGTCATGGTGATCGTCATGGGTCTTCTCCGGCGCCTCGGCCTGAAAGGCTATTCCACGGTAACCGACTTGGCCAGATTGCGCGGCTGGTCGACGTCCGCGCCCTTCAGGACGGCGACGTGATAGGCCAGCAGCTGGATCGGGGCCGACATCACCAGGGCCGAGATCAGCGGATCGCAGGCCGGGGCGGTGATCACCACCTTGGCGCCCTCCGGGGCGTGCTTGGCGCCCTCGGTGTCGGTGATGAAGATCACCTGGCCGCCCCGCGCCATGACCTCGCTCATGTTCGAGGCGGACTTTTCAAACCAGCTGTCGAACGGGGCGAGGATGACGATCGGGGTCTGGTCGTCGACCAGGGCGATGGGGCCATGCTTCAGCTCGCCGGCGGCATAGCCCTCGGCGTGGATGTAGCTGATCTCCTTCAGCTTCAGCGCGCCCTCCAGGGCCAGGGCCGACATCGGACCACGGCCCAGATACAGTACGTCGCGGGCCTTGGAGACCTCGACGGCGATCTCCTTGATGGCGTCTTCCAGGCCGATGGCCTCGGCGATCAGCCGCGGCGCCTCCAGCATCACCCGGACCAGGCGCTGTTCCTCGGCGTCGTCGATCGTCCCGCGCGCCTTGGCGGCGGCGACCGCCAGGGCGATCATCACGCTGACCTGTGCGGTGAAGGCCTTGGTCGAGGCCACGCCGATCTCGACGCCGCAATGGATCGGCAGGACCACATCGACCTCGCGGGCCATGGTCGATTCGGTGGCGTTGACCACCACGGCGCTCTTCATGCCCTTGGCCTTGCAATAGCGCAGGGCGGCCAGGGTGTCGGCGGTTTCGCCCGACTGCGACATGGCGATGACCAGCGAGCCTGGCCGCAGGGCCGGCTGGCGGTAGCGGAATTCCGAGGCGATCTCGACATCGACGGGCAGGTCGGCCAGCTGTTCGATCAGATACTTGCCGACGACGCCGGCGATATAGGAGGTGCCGCAGGCGACGATCTGGATCCGTTCCAGATTCGCCAGGTCCAGGCCTTCGGGCATGGCGGCGCGCGCGGTCAGGGCGTCGACATAGGCGGCGATGGTGCGCTGGCAGCCGTCCGGCTGGTCATGGATTTCCTTCTCCATGAAGTGGCGATAATTGCCCTTCTCCATCATCACCGCGGACGTGGCGACGAGCTTGACCGGCCGGGTCACCGGCGCGCCGCTCGCATCGAAGATGCGGGCGCTGTCATGGTCCAGGGCGACATAGTCGCCCTCTTCCAGATAGATCACCCGGTTGGTGAAGGGGCCCACGGCCAGGGCGTCGGAGCCCAGGAACATCTCGCCCTGACCTTCGCCCACCACCAGGGGGCTGCCGCGGCGCGCGCCCAGGATCAGGTTGTCGGCCCCCTCGATCAGCACCGCCAGGGCATAGGCCCCGGTCAAGCGGTCCAGGGTGGTCTTGAAGGCGTCCAGCGGCGCCAGGCCGGTGGCCAGTTCGGCGTCGATCAGCTGGGCGATCACCTCGGTGTCGGTGTCGCTCTCGAAGGTCCGCCCGGCGGCGATCAGTTCGGCCTTCAGTTCGGCGAAGTTTTCGATGATGCCGTTGTGCACCAGGGTGACGCGGCCGGCCGTCTGGGGGTGAGCGTTCTTCAGGTTGGGCGCGCCGTGCGTGGCCCAACGGACGTGGCCGATGCCGTTCTGCCCGCCCAGGGGCTGTTCGGCCAGAAGCGCTTCCAGGTTCTTGATCTTGCCCTGGGCCCGCCGGCGCTCGACCTTGCCTCCATTGGGGCCTCCATCGGGGCCGTTGACGACGGCGGCGACACCGGCCGAGTCATAGCCGCGATACTCAAGCCGCTTGAGGCTCTCGATCAGGCGCGCGCTGACGGGCTGGGTTCCGACGATGCCGATGATGCCGCACATGGGCCATGATCCTTTGTAGAACGGGTCGACGGAGACTAAAGACAATCAAGACAGGATTTTGAGGCCGGGCTTTAGCATTCACTCACGCCCACCCCTCATAAATCTGCATTTCCGATCGTTTCGCGCTCTAACTAAGACCCAACCGAGACCAGAACACGACCATGAGCAAGCGCGCCTATTTCGGCACCGACGGCATTCGCGGTCAGGCCAACCAGCATCCGATGACCGCCGAGGTCGCCCTACGGGTCGGCCTGGCCGCAGGCAAGCTGTTCCGCTCGCAGGACGACCGCCGTCATCTGGTGGTGATCGGCAAGGACACCCGCCTGTCGGGCTACATGATCGAGCCGGCCCTGGTCGCCGGCTTCGCCAGCGTCGGCATGGATGTGCGGCTGTTCGGCCCGCTGCCGACCCCGGCCGTGGCGATGATGACCCGCTCGATGCGCGCCGATCTGGGCGTGATGATCAGCGCCAGCCACAATGATTTCGCCGACAACGGCATCAAGCTGTTCGGCCCCGACGGCTACAAGCTGTCCGACGACCAGGAGCTGAAGATCGAGGCCCTGATGGACGAGGGTCTGCAGGAGGGTCTGGCCCCGCCGCGCGGCCTGGGCCGGGTCAAGCGCATCGACGACGCCCAGGCCCGCTATGTCGAGATCATCAAGGCGACCTTCCCGCGCAATATGAGCCTGTCGGGCCTGCGCATCGTCATCGATTGCGCCAATGGCGCGGCCTACAAGGTGGCGCCCACCGCCCTCTACGAGCTGGGCGCCGAGGTCATCGAGATCGGCGTTACGCCGGACGGGACCAATATCAATGCCGAGTGCGGCTCGACCCATCCCGAGGCGATGGCCAAGCTGGTGCGCGAATACCGCGCCGATATCGGTATCGCCCTGGACGGCGACGCCGACCGGCTGGTGATCTGCGACGAGAAGGGCATGGTCGTCGACGGCGATCAGATCATGGCCATCATCGCCCTGGCCTATGCCAAGGCCGGCAAGCTCAAGGCCGGCGGCGTCGTCGCCACGGTGATGTCCAATCTGGGCCTGGAACGGCTGATGGCCGAGCACGGCCTGACGCTGGAGCGCACCAGCGTCGGCGACCGCCATGTGATGGCCCGCATGCGCGAGGGCGGCTTCAACCTGGGCGGCGAGCAGTCGGGCCACGTGATCCTGTCGGACTTCTCGACCACCGGTGACGGCCTGATCGCCGCCCTGCAGGTGCTGGCGGTGATGATCGAGTCCGGTCAGCCGATGAGCGCCCTGGGCCGGCAGTTCGAGCCCGTGCCGCAGCTGCTGGAAAATGTCCGCTTCACCGGGACCGGAAAGCCGTTGGAAGCCACGACGGTCAAGCAGGCCATCGCCGACGGCGAGGCCCAGTTGAACGGCGCCGGCCGCATCGTCGTGCGTCCTTCCGGCACCGAACCCCTGATCCGCATCATGGCCGAGGGCGACGATCCGGCCCTGGTCAAGAAGGTGGTCAAGTCGATCGTCTCGGCGGTGAAGGCGGCTTAGGGCGCGTCGTCTCCGACCCCCTCGACCACCTCGCGCAGATACTCGACATGGCGGCGGAAGGCCTTGCGGCCTTCCCCGGTCAGGGCGACGCGTGTTCTGGGGCGCTTGCCGACGAAGTCCTTCGCGAGCGCCACATAACCGGCCTTTTCCAGCGTCGTCAGGTGGCTGCCTAGATTGCCGTCGGTGGCCTGGGTGATGGCTTTCAGGCGCGGAAAGTCCAGTGGATCGACGTCGCGCTCGGCATAGAGGGCGGCCATGATCTTCAGGCGCAGGGGCTGGTGGATCAGATCTTCGGACTGGGCGGCCATCCTAGGCTTTCCTCAGCCAAAGGCCCGACAGAAACAGGGCGCCGCCGCCCACGCCGGCCATCCAGAAGGCCAGGTCCGACCTGAAGACGAAGAAACCCACCAGGGTTGCGGCAAACACGGCCAGGCCGATCAAGGCGTAGCGCAGGCCCGACCACAGGCCTATGGACATGTAAATCATGCCGGTCACCAAGCCGGGCAGGGCCAGATAGGCGGCGGTCTCGCCCTGGGGAAAGATCGCGACGACCCCGAGCACGAAAGCCGCCGTGCCAACCATGCCCAGCGCCAGCTTCCAGGGTAAGCCTGCTGGAACCGCCGCCTTGACCGCGGTGGCTCGGCGCGCATAACCGCGCCCCGTCATGATGATCGTTACGGTCGCCCCGACGAAGTCCAGGATGAACCATACGGGTCCCCACCGCTCAACGGGCAGAACCCCCATGGCGACATAGCCGACCGCCCAGATCAGGCCCCAAACCATCAGGATCGGGCCCGCAACGCGATAGCCGCGCAGGGTCATGCCCCGGCGTGTGGTGTTCTCAATCTCTGACAGCGCGGCGGCCGCCTCGTTTGGCGTAATAGCCATGATGACTTCTCCGTTCTAGGTGATCAGAGTGCTCTGAGTTTCAGAGTTATAAGACATGTCGAACTCTGTCAAGCAGAGTTCTCTGAGGATCTATCGGTTCGGCAGGAACCGTGTCGCCCGCGCCTTCAGGATCCTGATCAGCTCGGGATCCATGAAGGCGTAGTCGTCCGGGATATCCAGGCAGATGACGCGGGCCGACTTCAGGTGGGTCTTGAACCGCCGTGTCAGCTTGGCGCGATGGGCCTTCTCCATCACGAAGATGATGTCGGCCTCGGCAACCATCTCGCCGGTCAGGGGGGCGTCGGCGTCGGCGTTGACGCCGGCCGAGCTGACCTCGATTCCAGGCCAGGTCGAGAAAATCTGCTCGGCCGTGGGGCTGCGCAGCCGGTTCTTGCCGCACACGAACAGGACCCGTTTCACCCCAGCTTCGGGGCCTTCAGCCGGCGCTTGTTGACATGGTGCGACGGGGCCTCGGCGGCGACTTCCTCGGGATATTCGCCCTTGAAATAGAAGCGCTGCCAGGCCTCCTTGGTGGCCTCGGGATCGCGCTTGAAGATCAGGCTGTTGAACTCGGTGCGCTTCTCGGCCCAGGTGTCGTACTGGCGGCGCAGGTCCAGATTGCTGTTCATCGAGCGGATCACCGGCTGGACATTGTCCATCGCCTTGTCCTGCACCAGCATCATGAAACAGAACGGCTCGCCCTTTTCGAAGCGCACCGTGCCGGGGCGGGTGAACAGCCAGTTCATCGTGAACGGAAAGGGCAGCCAGTCGGTCTCGACCAGGCCGCTCAGCGGCTGGATGCCGTCCTTGATGTGGTTGGGCGGGCCCATGATCCAGGTCGACCAGCCGGGCGGGGTGCGGAACAGATAGCCGGTATGGAAGGTGACGGTGCCGCGCGAGAAGTGCGACTTCACGAAGTCGCCGAAGCCCGGATAGGGGTGGTCGGGCTGGAACTTGATACAGTCCTGGTGCGCGCCGCCGTCCCAGGTGGCGGTGAACCCGACCGGGCACAGGATTTCCCAGCCCGAGGTGTTGGCCATCGACAGCGGCAGGCAGCGATAGGGATGGCGGTCGGCGAAATGATCCATCCAGGCCCGCTGCGGGCGACCCGGCACGATCTCGGGCGGACGGTTCTCGGTGGGATAGCACTCCAGTTCCATGCCGCGCTCGTCTCTTTCCTTGATCCCTAGCTTCTGCTCTAGCCCTGTGAAGGCAAGCCCGTCTAGAGAGCCCGCATGAAGACCCGCGCCGACCTGTTCGCCTTTCTCGACGCCCACGGCATTGAGCACGCCACACTCGACCACCCGCCGGTGTTCCGCGTCGAGGAGGGGTTGGAGATCAAGGCGGCCCTGCCCGGAGGGCACACCAAGAATCTGTTCCTGAAGGACGCCAAGGGTCAGCTGTGGCTGATCTCGGCCCTGGGCGAGACGGTGATTGACCTCAAGCGCCTGCACACGGTGATCGGCTCGGGCCGGCTGTCGTTCGGCCCCGAGGCGATGATGGTCGAGACCCTGGGCGTGACGCCGGGCTCGGTCACGGCCTTTGGCCTGATCAACGACGTCGACCACCGCGTACGGTTCGTGCTCGACGCGGCCCTGGCCAAGGCCGACCCGGTCAATTTTCACCCGTTGGGCAACGACGCCACGACCGCGGTGTCGCAAGCGGGTTTGCGGGCGTTTCTATCGGCGCTGGGCGTGACGCCGATGATCGTCGATTTCGCGGCGATGTCGGTCGCCTCCTAGGCGAACCGGCGATTGCGGTTGTCGCGTCGAAGGACCATCTTCGGCTGCAAAGCGTTCTGACTTCCATGAGAGACTTCCGATGAACCTGATCGGCGCCAAGCCCGCCCCCATTCAAGCTGGCGGCAAAAGCGAACACATCAAGGACGGCACGGACGCCAGCTTCATGGCCGACGTGATCGAGGCGTCGAAGACCCAGCCGGTCATCGTCGACTTCTGGGCCACCTGGTGCGGTCCCTGCCGTCAGCTGACGCCCGCTCTGGAAAAGGCCGTCGCGGCGGCCGGCGGGGCGGTCAAGCTGGTCAAGATCGATGTCGACAAGAACCCCGGCTATTCGGGCCAGCTGCGCGTGCAGTCGATCCCCAGCGTCTACGCCTTCGTCAACGGCCAGCCGGTCGACGGCTTCCAGGGCGCGGTGCCCGAGAGCGAGATCAAGGCCTTCATCGCCCGCCTTTCCGGCCCGCCGGCCCAGAGCGACCTCGACGCCCTGCTGGCCATGGCCAAGGAGTCGCTGGACCTGGGCGAAATCGGCGGCGCGGCCCAGGCCTTCGCCGAGGCCCTCCGGCTGGATCCCGAAAACGTCAAGGCGCTGGGCGGCCTGGCCCGCTGCTATCTCGACGGCGGCGACCTGGAGCGCGCGGCCGAGGTGGCGGCCATGGCCCCGGCCAACGCCAAGGATCCCGAACTGGAAAGCGTCCGCGCCGCCCTGGCCCTGGCCGCCGACGCCCCGTCCGAGACCGCGCCGTTCGAGCAACGCCTGGCCGTTGATCCCGACGACCACGAGGCCCGCTTCGAACTGGCCAAGGCCCTGGCCGGCGCCGGTCACCTGCAGGCCGCCGCCGACCATCTGCTGACCATCATCGCCCGCGAGCGAACCTGGAACGACGATGCGGCGCGCAAGCAATTGCTGATGGTGTTCGAGGCGGCCGGCGCGATGTCGGAAGTCGCCAAGGCCGGCCGCAAGCGGCTCTCGACCCTTCTTTTCAGCTAGGAGCCGCCATGTCGGTCCTGTTTCGAAAGCTGAGCGATCTGCCGCTGGTGATCCCGGTGTTCCCGCTGGACGGGGTGTTGTTGCTGCCCGGCGGCCAGCTGCCGCTCAACATCTTCGAGCCGCGCTATCTGAACATGTTCGACGACGCCATGTCGGGCGAGCGGATCATCGGCATGATCCAGACCCAGGGCCAGGACGCCCGGGATGAAGAGGCGCATCATCCGACCCTGGCCCCGATCGGCTGCGCGGGCCGGGTGACCAGCTTCGCCGAGACCGGCGACGGCCGTTACCTGGTCACCCTGACCGGGGTGTGCCGCTTTCGGGTTGGGGCCGAGCTGTCGGTGATGTCGCCCTATCGTCAGGTGCGCGCCGACTTTTCCGCCTTCGAGGCCGATCTGCGCGAGAACCCGGAGCCGGATCGATCGCCGGGCGCCGCCGCGACGCTGTTGGCCGCCCTGCGGCGGTATCTCGACCACCGGGGCCTGGCCATCGACTGGACCAGCGCCGAAAACGCCCCCTCGGACGCCCTGATCAACAGCCTGGCCATGGCCCTGCCGTTCGAGCCGATGGAAAAACAGGCCCTGCTGGAGGCCCCGACCCTGGCCGACCGGCGGCAAACCCTGGTGGCGCTGCTCGAGATCGACGCGGCGGTCGGCGACGATGACGAGCCGCCCTCGATCCAGTAGCGTCCCCTCTATTCAGCGACAAACACCGGCGGTACAGAAGCGGTCATGACCGCCACGCCCACGCCGCCGCCCGCCGACATCGATCCGCGCCTCCTGGAGGTGCTGGTCTGCCCGATCACCCGCGCGCCGCTCGACTACAACCGCGCCCGCGGCGAACTGGTCAGCCGCACGGCCAAGCTGGCCTATCCGATCCGCGACGGCGTGCCGATCATGTTGCCGGAAGAAGCCCGCACGCTGGAAGACGGCGAATAGGGCGGCGCAAGAGCCGACGTATCGTTTGAGGTCTAACCTCCGACCGTCGATCTCGCCAGAAGGCTTGGTGTTCACCGGGACCGGCGAAGTCTGGCGGTCGCAATCTGAATGTCTGGATTCGGGGCCGGGGCTGATGGCTGCGCACGAGCCTGGGCGGGCCTTGACTTGCCACCGGGGCGGCAAGCTCTAGTTTATGGGAATGGTCGATTTACAAGCAAATGCGCTCAAGTCGGGTCCAGGTTGGCAGCCCCAGCCGCGCCGTGGTTTTCCGACGATCTTCCTGATTCCAATCGTGCTGGTGGGTTTCCTGGCGCCATCCGCGCTCGATGTCCCGCTTGGGCTCATAGCCCATCACCGCCTCTATCAACTCTATGGGCGCAAGGTGACGGTCTCTACCCTGCATAGCTACGGCCAGACCTCGTGCGGACTTTACAGGCAGCCCGGCGATGGCCGGCCGATGAAATATCTTTTACGCGATGGCGGGCCATGGGCCGAAGGGATCAGTCCTGATTGGGCAATGTCTCATCCGGGTACAAAACGCTGGCTGGACGAACGTTGGTCGTGGTGCATTTCGAACAATTCGAAAGGCTCTTCCGGCTACTTTCTTGATCCGGTCCCACTCTGGTTCATCAATAAGTTCGCCAAGTGAATCTCTGACGGGAGCAGCGTCACGCCGGCCAAGGTCTGACTTCCACCCATCTGAGCTATTCGGCAGGTCCGCTTTGGTCGTCGACGCCGGATGCGCCGTTGACGCGCACACCGTCATGCTCGGGTAGGACTGACGGAGCCTTCAGAGCGCCTGACCGCGCAGCAGCCGGGGCAGGTCGCCGACCGCGCCGCCGGCCTCGTGCATGAAGAACCGCCGGGCCGGGGCGATGCGATTGACCGCCGCCAGGCCGATGCCCCTCGCGACCCGCAGGATCGGATTGTCGTTCGAGAACAGCCGCACGAAGCCGTCAAAGGCCAGGGCGTTGGTCACCGTGTCGAACCGCCGCCAGCGGGCGAAGCGCTCCAGCACCACGTCGCTGCCGATATCCTCGCCGCCGCGCATCGCCTCGACCAGCACTTCCGCCAGCGCCGCCGCGTCCTTCAGGCCCAGGTTCAGGCCCTGGCCGGCGATCGGGTGCACGCCGTGGGCCGCGTCGCCGATCAGGGCCAGGCGCGGGGCGACCATGCGCTCGGCCAGGGCCAGGGACAGCGGATAGACGAAGATCGGACCGACGATCTCGACCTCGCCCAGAAACTCGCCGAACCGCCGCATCAGGTGGGCGTGGAAGGCTTCGGGCCGCGCGCCGCGCAGGGCCTCGGCCCGGGCCGTGCTTTCGGTCCAGACCAGGCTGGCGCGGTTGCCCGTTAACGGCAGGATGGCGAACGGGCCGCTGGGCAGGAAATATTCGTGGGCCACGCCCTCGTGCGGGCGCTGCATCTTGACGGTGGCGACCACGCCGCTCTGGCCATAGCTCCAGCCGATCTCGCCGATGCCCGCCGCCTTGCGTAGGCTGGCCCCGCGACCTTCGGCGCTGACCGCCAGCGGCGCCGACAGCACCCGGCCGTCGGCCAGGGTCAGGCGGGCGCCGGCGGCGTCGACCCGCAGATTGGCGACGGCCATCGGCGCGATCACCGGAATGGCTTTTTCGGTCACGGCTTGCGACAGGGCCGCGCGGATCTGGCGGTTCTCGATCAGATAGCCCAGCGGCTCGCCGTCCGAGCGGTCGGCGATCTCGCTGGAGTCGAAGCGCAGGAAGGCCGGCGAGGCGCTGCGCGCGGCGGCGCCGGGCGTGCGGCCGTCGGTGACCAGGATCTGCTCGATGCGCTGGGCGTGCGGGGCCAGGGCCTCGCCCGCCCCGATCGTGCGCCACTGGCGAAAGCTGGAATAGGCGATGGCCGAGGAGCGACCGTCGAAGGTCGGGGCCAGTTGGGCCTCGAAGGGCTGGGGATCGACCAGCAGGGGCTTGAGGCCGCCCGAGGCCAAGGCCAAGGCGAGGGTCGAACCGGCCATGCCGGCTCCGGCGATGATCACATCGGCGTCGTGCGTGCGCATGAGGCGGATATGGGCCTGCGGGGTGGGGGTGTCTAGAGGAAGTGTAGCGACCACTTGCCCCCTCCTGGCTGCTACGCAGCCGTCCTCCCCCGGAGGGGGAAGACGAGGTCATCTTCCCCCTCCGGGGGAGGAGCGCCGAAGGCGCGGAGGGGGCGAGTCGACGGGCATCTTTGGAAAAACCCCCGTCCAGTGCTATATCCCGCCTCCGATCCCATAAATCCCCGCCCCCGGACCGCCCCTTGAGCGTCACCCTTGATCTGTCGCGCGTCTCCGGCGCCGCGCCTCCCTCTTCCAAAGAGGCCCCCAAGCCGTTGATCAATCTGTCGGGTCTGACCCGGCCGCAGATGATCGCCGCCCTGACCGAGTCGGGCGTGGCCGAGCACGGCAAGGCCAAGATGCGGGCCACCCAGGTGTTTCGCTGGATCCACCATCGCGGCGTCACCGATTTCGCCATGATGACCGATGTGGCCAAGGAAACCCGCGCCCGTCTGGCCGAGGTGTTCTCGATCGCGCGGCCGGAAATCGTCGAGCGCCAGGTCTCCAAGGACGGCACCCGCAAGTGGCTGATCCGCATGGCCCCCGGCATCGAGGTCGAGGCGGTCTATATCCCGTCGGTCGGCCGGGCCGGCGCCCTGTGTGTTTCAAGCCAGGTGGGCTGCACCTTGAACTGCAGCTTCTGCCACACCGGCACCCAGGCCCTGGTGCGCAACCTGACCGCCGCCGAGATCGTCGCCCAGGTGCAGGTGGCCAAGGACGACCTGCTCGAATGGCCGTCCGACAAGGACGAGCGCCTGCTGAGCAACATCGTGTTCATGGGCATGGGCGAGCCGCTCTACAACATGGGCGCGGTGGCCGACGCCATCGAGATCATCAGCGACAACGAGGGCATCGCCATCTCGCGGCGCCGCATCACCGTCTCGACCTCGGGCGTCGTGCCGCAGCTGCAGGCTTTGGGCGAGAAGACCCAGGCCATGCTGGCCATCAGCCTGCACGCCACGAACGACGCCCTGCGCGACGTGCTGGTGCCGCTGAACAAGAAATATCCGCTGGACCAGCTGATGGCGGGCGTCCGCGCCTATCCCGGCCTCAGCAACGCCCGCCGGGTGACCTTCGAATACGTGATGCTCAAGGGGATCAATGACAGCCCCGATGAGGCCCGCGCCCTGGTCAAGCTGATCAAGGGCCTTCCGGCCAAGGTCAATCTGATCCCGTTCAATCCCTGGCCGGGCAGCGACTATCAGTGCTCCGACTGGGCGACCATCGAGGCCTTCGGCGCGATCCTCAACAAGGCCGGCTATTCCTCGCCGATCCGCACGCCCCGGGGCCGCGACATCCTCGCCGCCTGCGGCCAGCTGAAGAGCGAAAGCGAGAAGGTCCGCGCCTCGGCGCTGCGTCAGCTGTCGATGGCGGCCATGGCGGGCGTGCTGGATGATGAGGACGACGAGGGGGCGTGAGGCGGCGGCTCGTCCAGTTTGGTCCGCTGGGCTTGGGCGTTGTCATGCTCGCCCTTGGACTGGTCTTTGGGCTGACGAACTGGATGTGGGCGCTCGAAGGGCTGCCATCGGAAAGCTATCCGGAGATTTTCTTCTTAGCCATGGTGGCGCCCGTGGGCCTTGTGACGTCGGTCGCGGGCTGGTTCTGGGCGCGACATGTAGCGCGCCGCCATCGACGACAAGACAAGAAGCCGCTGAGTTTAACTTAGGACCTCCAATTCAATCCGTTCTCCCCGGCGAAAGCCGGGGCCCAGATTCAGCCTGAGCGTCTGGGGATGATTCGCCTGCGGCATCGCCAGGCCGTCCCCACCTAGGGGTTCGATCTGGGTCCCGGCCTTCGCCGGGAAGAGCGGATAGGGGGCGGGTTCGCGCAGTGAAGCGCCCCCACTACGCACCCCCATAAACCCGTGATAGTGATCACCTCATCCGTTCCAAGGGTCATTGCGTTCATGCCGTCTCAGCTTCAGTCACCCGAAGTCCAGGCCTTCGCCACGGGCTTTCCCGTCACCCTGATGCATGCCGGCGTCACCATGCTGATGCTGATCGTCGGCACGGCGCTGTACGCCATGCTGACCCCGCACCGCGAGATCAAGCTGATCCGCGAGGGCAATTCCGCCGCCGCCCTGTCGCTGGGCGGGGTGATGGTGGGCCTGGCCATTCCGCTGGCGGTGTCGCTGATGGCCTCGACCTCGGTGATCGAGATCGTCATCTGGGGCGCGGCCACCATCGCCGTGCAATTGCTGGTGTTCCGCGTCACCGACATGGTGCTGCAAGGCCTGCCCGAGCGCATCCATGAGGGCGAGGTCGCCGCCGCCGCCCTGCTGGTCGGCGCCAAGCTGGCCACCGCCCTGATCCTCGCCGCCGCCGTGGCGGGTTGAGCGGGAAGGACGAGGGCCTGGTCCCGTGCATTTCCCCAAGCTTCCCGACTGGCTCGTCTACGCCGCCGCCGTCAGCGCCCTGCTGATCGTCGCGGTCGGCCGCCAGGAGCGCTCCGACGCGCCCGCCCCGCCGCCGCCGATCCCGGGGGAGGAAGGCCTGCCGCTGGGACCGGCCTCGCCGTTTGATCCGTCCATCGTCGTCCAGGTGCCCTCCAAGCCCGAACCGGGCTCGGGCACGGCCTTTTCGGTCGGCGATGACGGCGTCTGGCTGACCGCCCGCCACGTGGTCGACGGCTGTAAGTCCGCCGCGATCGTCGTGGCCGACGGCCGCGGCGTGGCGGCCAAGATCACCATCGATCCCAACGCCGACGCCGCCATCCTGACCACCGAGGGCGGGGCGCCGGCCGTGCCGCTGGGCCTCAGCGAGCCGCTGCGGCGCGGGGCTCGCGCCTATCATCCCGGCTTCCCTCAGGGCCATCCCGGCGAGGCCGCCTCGCGCCTGCTGGGCCGCGAGAACCTGGTGGTCCACGGTCGCGGCGCGCGCACCGAACCGGTTCTGGTCTGGGCCGAGGTGGGCCGCACCGACAATCTGAAGGGCACCCTGTCGGGCCTGTCGGGCGCGCCGGCCCTCGACAATGCCGGCCGGGTGATCGGCGTCACCGTGGCCGAAAGCCCCCGCCGGGGCCGCATCTACACCACGGCCCCCGAGACCCTGAAGACCCTGTTGGGCCCGCGTCGTCGCCACGGCGCCGATACCGCCATGGGCGAGGCGATCACCACCGAGAACTATGGCCGCGTCGCCGACGGCCTGCGCCGCGACCTGCGCGTGGCCCAGGTGGTGTGCCTGGGGGTTTAAGGCCCCTTCACGTTCTACAAATCTTGTCATCCCGGATAGCCTCTGCGCTACGGCCGGGATGACAAGATTTGGATGCGATGTTGACTACGTGGCCGTCTCTTCGACCTTGCCGATATCCCCCTGCCGCGCCGCGACCAGGAACGACAGCACGATCGCCACCACGCCGATCAGCGCCGTGTAGATGAAAAAGGCGGTGTAGCCGGCCGCCATGGCCGGGGCGCTGACCCCCAGCTTGGCCCCGGCGGCGGTGAAGCTTTCCGGCGGCAGGCGGGTGAACAGGCCCTTCAGCGCGCCGATCGGACCGCCGACCTCCGCCGCCTTCGCCGACGCCTCGACGATCCGCCCCGACTGCGAGGCGATCAGCTTGCCGGGCAGGGCGTAGAGCGATGAAAACAGCGCATATTGCGTGGCCGTGAACCCGGCCGAGGTCAGGCTGGACATATAGGCGATCAGGGCGGTGCCGGCGACGCCGCCGGCCACATTGTCGATGCAGATCGCCCAGAACAGCATCGGCACGCTGTGGCCGCTCATGGCCAGCCAGGCGAACATCAGATTGCTGATCGGCTGGGCGAAGGCCCCGACGATCAGGGCCCGCATCAGCCCAAACCGCGCCACGATGACCCCGCCCAGAAACACCCCGCCCATCGAGGCGATGATGCCGAACACCTTGCGGATCTCGGCGATCTCGGTCAGCGAAAAGCCCATGTCGCGATAGAAGGGGTTCATGATGTTGAGCACGAAGTCCGACACCCGATAGACGCAGATGGTCGCCAGGATCAGGCCGGCCACGCCCGAAAACCGGGTCAGGAACTCCATCAGGGGCGAGCCCAGGGCGGTCGACAGATAGACGCCGGGCTTGGTCTTCACCTTGGGAATGGGCCAGGCGGCGACGACGATCACGCCCAGCCCCGCGATCACGCCGGCCAGCTGCAGCCAGACGCCGTTGGGCTTGGCCTTCCAGGCCGCGTCCAGGGCGTCACCGCCGACGAACTTGGACAGCAGGCCCGCGTCGCCCGACAGGCCCGAGCCGACCAGCAGGGCGCCGACCAGCAGGATGGTCAGGCGCACCAGCCATTCGCCGATCTCCAGCGCCTTGGGCTGAACGACGCCGTCGGTATGGATCGGGCGGATGACATGGGCCTGCTCGCGCGGGGCCAGCAGGGTGGAGATCACGCCGATGACCATCGCGCCGGCCATGGCCAGATAGGAGATGTTCCAGCCGAAGCGCTCGGCCAGCAGCAGCGGCACGGCCCCGGCCATGATCATGGCGCCGCGATAGCCCCACTGCACGGCGACGGCCATCTGGCCCTGGCGCTCGGTGTCGACCACCTCGATGCGCCAGGCGTCGATGACGATGTCCTGGGTGGCGGTGGCGAAGCCGACGATCACGGCGATGGCCGCCATCAGCGGCAGGTTCGTCGCCGGATTGACCCCCGATATGGCCAGCAGACCCAGAATGATCACGGCCTGGCAGGCCAGCATCCAGGCGCGGCGATGGCCGACCAGTCGGTGCAGAACCGGGATCTTGCTGCGGTCGATCAGCGGCGCCCACAGGAACTTGAACGAGAACGACAGGGTCGCCAGGCTGAAGAAGCCGATCACCGCCAGCGACAGGCCCGCATCGCGCAGCCACAGCGACAGGGTGTCGAAGATCAGCATGTAGGGCAGGCCCGAGGCGAACCCCAGGCCCAGCATCACCAGGCTGCGACGCTCGCCGAAGAAGGCCAGGGTCTGCAGAAGGGTCTTCTTCTGCGGGGCGTTGGCGGGCTGGTCTGTCATGCGGCGTCCCCGTGACGGGGAGCGCCCCGTATCAGCCGGCGACCTTGGCGCGCGTCGCGGCTTTCGTCCAGCCGGCCGGGCGCGCGGCCGGGCGGGTGGCGGGGCCGGTCCAGCGGGTCAGCACGTCGCGCAGGGCCGCGTGGGTCAGGGGTTTGACCAGAAAGTCGTCCATGCCGGCCGCCAGACAGGCGCGGCGGTCCTCGTCGAAGGCGTCGGCGGTCAGGGCCACGATCGGGGCGGTGATTCCCTGGGCGCGCAGTTCGCGAGTGGCGTCGACCCCGTTCAGGCCCGGCATGCGCAGGTCCATCAGGATCAGGTCATAGCTGTTGCTGGACAGGGCCGCGACGGCCTGGTCGCCGCCGGCGACGCGATCGACCTTGCAGCCCTCGCGCTCCAGCAGGGTGCGGGCCAGCAGGGCGTTGATCGGATTGTCCTCGGCCAGCAGCACCCGCACGCCCGGCGCCGAGGCCGGGGCGACGCGGTCGTCCTCGGCGTGGCGCTCGGCGATGGGCGTGGCGGCGGTCTGGGCGCCGGCCTGCAGCACCTGGGCGACGATCGAGGCGGCGCGCAGGGGCTTGATCAGATAGCCGCTGAACCCGGCGCTCTTCAGCCGGTCGATGCGCCCGCGTTGCTCGGGGGTCAGCAGCACCACGGCGCGGCGATCGGCGGGGGGCCTGAGGGCGCCGCGCGGTCCGGCCAGGGCGGCGTCGATCAGCAGCACGGCGGCGGGCGGGGCGGCCGCCAGGGCGGCGGCCGTGTCGGCGGCGACGATGGCCCGGCCGCCCGCCGCCTCGATCTGGCGGGCGGTGGCGACCCGGACGATGGGATTGGGCGAGGCCACGGCCACCACACAGCCGGCCAGCGGCAGGTCGCGGCGCGGCGTGGGGACGGTCTCGAACGGGGCCTCGAACCAGAAGTCGGCGCCCTGGCCGACCTCGCCGCCGACCCCGACCTCGCCGCTCATGGCGCGGGCCAGACGGGTGACGATGGCCAGGCCCAGGCCCGCCCCGCCCAGCTGGGTGCTGTGGCTGGCGTCGGTCTGGACGAAGGCCTCGAAGATCTTGGCGCGGGCCTGCGGCGCGACGCCCGGCCCGGTGTCGGCCACCGAGAAGCGCACCCGGCCTTCGCCGGTCACGGCGGCGGTCAGCAGCACGCCGCCGACCGTCGTGAACTTGATGGCGTTGCCGGCATAGTTCAGCAGCACCTGCCGCAGACGGCCCTCGTCGGCCAGGATGGTCGGCAGGCCCGGCGACACGGCCCAGGCGATCTCGACGCCCTTTTCGTGGGCCCGGGGGCTCATCAGCTCGGCCACCTGGCGCAGCAGGCCCTCGATATCGACCGGCGCCAGGGTCAGATCGATCGCCGTGGCCCCCAGCCGCGCGAAGTCCAGCACGTCATTGACCAGCGACAGCAGGTGGTCGCCGCTTTCGCGCAGGGCGGTGACATAGGACCGCTGCTCGGCGGTCAGGCGGGTGCCTTCCAGCAGCCGCGCCATGCCCAGCACGCCGTTCAGCGGCGTGCGAAACTCATGGCTCAGGGTGGCCAGTTGCTCGGGCGTGACGCCGGCGGAGGGGCGGGTGGGGCTGCTCATGGGCGGGGAGCCTAGCGTTCACGGCTTAACGGCCGGTCAAAGGGGCGAGGTGATCCGTCGTGTCCGGACAAGGACACGGCTGCGCCGCTTCACGCGGAAACCCGCTGAAGGTGTGGGAAGGGTCGCGGAGCGTCCGGGCCTCGCCCGGAATATTGAGTTTGTAAGTACCGTTTCGACGAAGACAGACGCTCCGCGTGATCGTTATCCCTCTGGCCGGGGCGCGCAGGCCTTTTCAGCCTTATGCCCCACCCGGATCTTGCCTCCTCGCGACGGACCCAGCCCTGGGGCTGCAAGCCACATCGATTCCGGAGGACCCGGAGCGAGCCTTCGGACGGGCGGGGACCTTGGCCAATCCCCGATAGGCGGGTTTACGTCACCCGCCCTCTCAACCCGCTCGACCACCCCCAGAAGCCCATCAGGTCGCCGGCCGACGTCCCTTCCCTTGCTTCTGGGTGGGATCAGTATCCCTCAGGTTCTGGAGCCGGGGATACGCGAGCGCGAGAAAATTGTAAGTCATTGATTTCGCTACAGTCGATTCGCTGAACGCAGAGGATAGAGCGCGCAGTAAGTCCTCCCCCTGAAGGGGGAGGCGGCCGTCAGGCCGGCGGGGGAAGACCGCAGAGACTCAGCAGCCCTACCCCCTCCGTCGGCTTCGCCGACCCCTCCCCCTTCAGGGGGAGGATTTATCGCGCGCCGCCCCACTCCGCGCCGGAGGGAGCCATCCTTACATCTC